>JASEHN010000011.1 GCA_030018715.1 Thermodesulfobacteriota bacterium
TTTTAAAAACTCTGTGATCTCTGTGCTAATTTAATTTTTTTTCGAAGGAGATACCGTGTTAACCGAACCGATTCAAATTGGAAAAAAGATCGCTCCCAACCGCATCGTCAACCAACCCATGGAATGCAACGATGCTGATGAAATTGGAAGTCCTACAGAACTGACCTATGCAAGATACCGGAAACTGGCCGAGGGTGGGGCAGGGATCATTTTTCTCGAAGCCCTGACCATAACCCGGAAAAGCCGGGCGAGAAAAAATCAATTGGGAATTTACGAAAAGACAGCCCGCAGGCTGGAAAAATTGATCCGGGAGATGAAAGCCATAAACTCCGAATCCCTGATCCTCATGCAAATCACCCATTCCGGAAGACAAAGCGGAGCCTCTTTCTCCAGGGTGGTATCGGCGTATCCTACAGGGGAGGCAGATGTCCATGTGCTCAGCACGGGTGAGATCGATGAAATTGGCAATGAGTTCACCCGGGCAGCCGTTATCGCTAAAGAGGTTGGAGCAGACGGGATTGACTTCAAACAGTGCCACGGATACTTGTGCGCCGAGCTACTGCGCCCAGCCAACACCCGCCAAGATCGTTTCGGTGGCAGCTTCGAAAACAGAACCAGCTTTTTTGCGGAGACCGCCAGCAAGATTAAAAGCGCGGTGGGGAACAGTTCATTCCTCCTCGGAGTTCGTTTCTCATTTTACGAAGGGATCATTGGAGGATTTGGCACAGCGGGCCCGGAAGAGGTCATCGAAGATTTGTCTGAACCCCAGGCTTTGGCCAGACTGGTGGAAAAAATGGGGTACGATTACATCAATGTTTCAGCCGGAATCCCGGCCATTACTCCGGAAATCGTCCGGCCGTCGAAGAATTACCCGGAAGGGGTTTACCGCCACTTTGGTTGGGCCAGAGCGATCAAGAAAATCTTGAGTATTCCGGTGATTGGATCGGGATACAGTTATCTTAAGGAAGGAAACAATGATTTAAAGGATGCCGATCCTAAAAAGCGCAGTTTCAAACACTGGGCAGAGAAAAATCTTGTCCAGGGAACCTGCGATATGGTGGGCCTTGGCCGTCAATCTCTGGCTGATCCCCTTTTTGCCCAAAAATTTTTGTCTGGAAGAATATCAGAAGTCAATTACTGTCTGACCTGCGGCGGATGTTCCGTTCTGCTCCGTTCCCAGGCGCAAACCGGGTGCGTTGTGTATGATGAATATTATAAAAAGATTTTAAAAGAAGTTCAGAAAAAGAAGAGGATTTAAAAGACAGAAAACAGAAGTCAGAATTCAGAAGCCAGAAGAAAAAAGAACTATTCTGTCTTCTGTCTCCTGAATTCTAATCTTATTTCCTCCATGGCGAATCCGTTGACTTAAAGGCGAGAGAGTTTTCCCTCCCACATGGCCTCGAATAAGGCCAGACATTCTTCTTTAGACATCGACCGGGGGTTATTGACCCGCGGGTATTTGGTGATGCAGATTTCGGCCATCTTATATACATCCTCGTGCTGGAAACCCATCTCCTTCAGGCTCACGGGCATTTTCACGTCAGCAATCAAATCGTAGACCATTTCCACGGCTCGCTGCGCTGCTTTTCGCGGAGAAAGGGATTCAGTGCGCTCTCCCATGGCCCGGGCGATGAGGGCCAGCTTGTCTTCGATTACCGGAAGGTTGAAAGCCATGGTATAAGGCAGGCTGACACCGCAGCCGATTCCATGAGATAGGGGCTGGAACTGGGCCAGGACATAAGAGATGCTGTGGGAATAAAGGCCGCCTGTGCCGGTCATGGAGATCATGGAAATCGTCGATCCCATGGACATGTAATATCGTGCTTCCAGGTCCTGCCCATTGAAGGTGGCCCGGCGGAGATACTTGGAGACTAGTTCAACGCCACCCAAGCCTAAAGAGTCATACAGGGGGTTGGCCAGTTTGTTCATCAGGCTCTCGATAGCATGGGAGAGAGCATCAATTCCAGTGGAGGCTGTAATTTTCGGGGGCATGGAGATAGTGAGTCCCGGATCGATGATGGAGATTTCCGGGTAAGCGTAAGGGGACCCCATGAAATACTTATCCTTGCCCGCGGAGGCCACGAAGAACATGGAGACTTCGCTTCCGGTTCCCGAGGTAGTCGGGATGAGAATCTTTTTCAACGCCGGCTTGGCCACTACCTTCTTGCTCATCAGCTCGAAGGGGGTCTGTTCGTTGGTGGCCACGATGGAAGTTAGTTTAGCCATATCCATGGCGCTTCCCCCACCCAGGCCGACCACCAAGTCAAACTTTGTTTTACGCACCATGTCATAGAGGGCATCGGCCGTTTCCATGTGCGGTTCAGGGTCCACCTTTCCAAAAACCTCGACTTGCAACCCTTCCTTTTCCAGGGCACTTTTGACCAGATCCACATAACCCAACTGGAGCATAATTTCATCCGTAACCAGAATTGCCTGAGTGCCCCCGAGTTTTTTGGCCTGCTCTCCGACTTTGTGAATCGTGTTAAAGCCGAAGAGGATGCCGTTGGGCGGCAGAATACCGGCGGTCTGAAAAACGAACTCCCGCTTGAGATGTGCAGGAGCCTCATAATCCAATTTTACCTGGGCCATAGCGATTCTCCTTTCTTGTATTATCCCCATTTTTTCTTTGGCCAAAATACCTTTTTGGCTATATAAAGTCAATAGCGATTTAGCTCGCCCATCTTTACTTTTGATTTTCATTCATGATTTCAGTATGATAGTCAGGAGCCGGCCCGGACGGGAAGGGGAATCTCTCGGGAGCACAAAGTCCGCCAAAGGCGGGTTCTTTCATGGATAAGGGCGGGGCTTCCGCCCATGATGCCCTGCCTTCCTTCGATCCCGCCTTTTTTTTGCGGAAGAAAAACACGGGCTATTGTCCAATCTTTTTCCCGCCGGTGCTCCCTCTTTCATCCCCCTCCCGTCCGGGTGTCACCTATCACTTTGAATTATTGAATTTATTCAAAAGTGAAGGTGGGCAAGCGATTTAGCTTGCCACCCTCCAGTTGTTAGTTAGGGCCCAAGCTCTGGGCCAGAGCCACGATAAAATAGGGGGCGAATAAACTGGGGGGTGGCAAGGAAGTTGACAAGGGAGTGAAATGAAGGCAAAATAAGAAAAATTCAACCGATTTCTTTTTACCTTCGCTCAGCCCGAAAACGGGATTGAATGCCTATTGGAGAATCGGTGCGGATCACTTTTAGAATCATCTTTTCCATTCTCATAGTCATCAGCCTCCTTGTTCTGCTGTTCACCCTCGTGCAGGTGCGGCAGGAAAAGGAGAGGTTAAACATCGACCTCGAGCGCCGGGCCTCGCTTTTAGGGGAAAGCCTTAAAGAGAGCATTGAGCCTTTAATTGAGCGGGGGCGCCCCGAGCGCCTGCAAAAAATCGTGGAAAAATTTGGAAATCGGGAAAGACTTGCCGGGGTGGCGGTATACGATGTGAAGGACAAATTGATCGCAGCCACTCCCCCCTTGTCCCGTAACCTGTCCACACCTCCAACCTTTGTGACCAATGCCATGAACTCCGATCAAGAGGAGGGGCGCTTTTTCCACTTAGGGGGGAAAGAGATGTACCTCTATGCTTTGCCCCTCCACCGGGAAGAAAATGTGGCTGGCGCCCTCCTCATCATTTATGACACCTCTTACATTCAGGACCGGCTCTCGCTTGTCTGGAAAAATAATTTCATCCGCTTTTTGGTCAATGCCCTCGTCATTTCCCTGACTACCCTCCTCCTGATTCGCTGGAGTATGACTGGACCGATTGCCAAGATGGCGGAATGGATGAAGAGCCTGCGGACTGAAAAGAACATTGCGCCGCTTTCCCTTCCTCCGGGAGGTCTTTTTGAACCTCTGACCAGGGAAGTGGCTCACATGGCCAGAAGCATTTCCGTTGCCCGGCTGGCGGCTGAAGAAGAGGCCAGGCTACGACATGCTGCCGAGTCAATCTGGACTCCAGGACGGCTTAGGGAGCAGGTTCGCAGTCTCCTCCAGGAGAAACCTCTCTTTGTAATTTCCAACCGCGAACCTTATATGCATGAAAAAAGAGGCAAAAAAATTGAATGCCTTGTGCCGGCGAGTGGTTTGGTGACCGCCTTAGAGCCGGTTTTGATGGCCTGTGGAGGTATGTGGATTGCGCATGGCAGCGGCGATGCCGACCGGGAAATGGTAGACAGCCATGATGTAATTAGGGTTCCCCCTGAAAATCCCGAATACCTTCTCAAAAGAGTTTGGCTAACCAAAGAAGAAGAAAGGGGCTATTACTACGGATTTTCAAACGAGGGTTTGTGGCCTCTCTGCCATATCGCCCATACACGGCCATCCTTCCGGACGGAGGATTGGGAGTATTATCAAATCGTCAATCGAAAATTTGCCCAGAAAATTTTGGAGGAACTGGAAGGGATTGAAGAACCCTTGGTTCTTATCCAGGATTATCATTTTGCCCTCCTCCCCCGGCTGATTAAAGATGAACGGCCTGATGCCCGGGTGGCCATCTTCTGGCATATCCCCTGGCCGAATCCAGAATCCTTTGGCATTTGCCCTTGGCAAAGAGAACTCCTGCATGGCATGTTAGGAGCAG
This sequence comes from Thermodesulfobacteriota bacterium, assembly GCA_030018715.1. GTDB lineage: Bacteria > Desulfobacterota > SM23-61 > SM23-61 > SM23-61 > JAHJQK01. The sequence continues at coordinate 4,575 of JASEHN010000011.1, forward strand.
ACCTCATCGGCTTTCATATTCAGTATCACTGCAACAATTTTCTGGATACGGTTGACCGCGCCTTAGAATCCCGCATCGATTGGGAACATTTTACGGTCAAAAGAGGAGACCAAACGACTTTGGTGAAACCATTTCCCATTAGCATCTCCTTCCCTCCTCCCTGCCAAGATTTAGCCATCCAGGGAACGAAGCCCAACCCAGAAAATCTCCTGAAGGAACTGGGGGTCAAGGGAAAATATTTAGGCGTGGGCGTGGACCGCATCGATTATACGAAAGGGATCCTGGAGCGCTTCAAAGCCATTGAACGATTCCTGGAAAAATATCCTGCTTACCAGGGAGGATTCACTTATGTGGAACTGGGCGCCCCCAGCCGCACCCACATAAAGGAATACCACGATCTGATCGCTGAGGTGGAGGCGGAGACAGATCGAATTAACTGGCGTTTCCAGACCAAAGCATGGAAACCCATCGTCTTTTTAAAGAAGCACCACAGCCACGAAGAAATTAAACCTTTTTACGAGACCGCCGATCTTTGCCTGGTAACTTCTTTGCACGATGGGATGAACCTGGTGGCCAAGGAGTTTGTCGGAAGCCGGGAAGACGAGGGAGGAGTTTTGGTCCTTAGCCAATTCACCGGGGCTTCGCGGGAACTGCGAGATGCCCTGGTGGTCAACCCTTACGACATCGAACAGATGGCCGAAGCAATTCGTACAGCCCTGGAGATGGACCCAGCAGAAAAAAAGATCCGCATGCAGAGAATGCGGGAGACCATAAAAGACCGCAACATTTATCATTGGGCCGCAGAGCTAATTGCCGCCCTGGCCCAGGTGCGACTCGAAAAGCAACTCTGAAACCGGGCTTTAAAGCTTGCTCACTTCAGGCGGTTTTGGATGAGCGTAGCGCTTGCTCAAACAGGGGACAAAGAGCCAGTTCTGGTCCTCCTTATTTCTGTTTCTTTTCCCAAGCCCACCCCATATTTTTCATTTCACCCAGTCCAAACCCCCACTAAAAATTACACTTTCTTCTCTTGGTAAACTTTCGGTAGTGACCCTCTAATCGTTGATATATTCGATTACATCCTCATGCAGGGTATCGTGTCATTGCGAACGAAGTGAAGCAATCTAATTTAATTGAAAAATCAATTAGATTGCCACGTCGCTACGCTCCTCGCAATGACTGGATGGAAAAAATTCCCAACAGTACAATTTATCAACGATTAGAGGGTCACTACCCACGATTCACAAATACTGGAAAAGCGGGGCTTATGGCTTTTTCACATAGTCACACGAAGATGGCTTCCATTGCGCCTTATCGCATAGCATCGAAGTAAAAAATTGTGAACCTCTGTTGGGTCTTTCAGGTAATGTTCTGCCTCCGAAGTGAGCCAGCCGGGCCCGACAAATACAGTTATTCCCCGGCCCTTGACCTCGCGGAAGGCATCTTCATCGGTCTGGTCATCTCCAATGTAGATGGGTAGAAGATTCCTGGACGAGCCCTTCAATATCTCCTTTACGGCTTTGCCCTTATGGAAATCAACTCCGGGACGGATTTCGAAGACCATCTTCCCGTGAGCAATCTTCCACCGCCCCTTCCATTTCTCCACCGTTTCTTTCAACACCTCGTGAATCCACCGGAAATATTTTTGGGCTACATTCCGGTAATGGACCGCCAGGATGGATCCCTTGTCTTCCAAAAGAATTCCTGGAATTTCTGCAAAAGTCTCCTGCAGGGTCTGGAGGATTTTTCTTAGCTCTTTCTCCCTGGCGGGAGACAATTTCTTCTGGTGTAACCCGGCAGGATTCTGGATATCCAGGCCGTGATTGCCCACGTAGATGATTCCAGGGACCCCCACTTTCTCCCGAAGGTCTTCCAGAGATCGACCGCTGATTATGCCCAGAAAAACATTGGGAGAATCCCGCAATTTTTCTAAAAGTAATTTTACTTCCAGAGGACAAAGAGCCAGTTCCGGACTGGAAACAATGGGGGTGAGGGTTCCGTCATAATCCAGAAACAGGAAAATATTTTTAGCCCCTTGAATTCGAGCTTGAATGTTTTCCCAATCTTCAAAAAGATGTTTCAATCCTCCTCCTTACCTATTTTTTCTTTCCTCATCCACCCCATCTCTGCGCCGAGGATGAAGGTTGTACAGTAATATTATGCTCAAAAAACCAAAGCAAATAAAAGCCCGAAGGAAAGCCAGCGAAAAGAATTAACCTACTTTTTCTTTGCGTCCAACGATGCACACGAGCCAGCCCACCAGGAATCCAACGATAAAACTAATCATGATGGAAACCGCGGCAGAAGTGGGGATTTGCCAGAAAAGCAGCTTGACGGCCACGGGCTGGGCATTCTGGGCGGCAAAAAATACCAGAAAGACCAGAAGAATAATCAATCCGATTATTTTGATACTCATTTTTAAATTCTCCTTTCAACCCTTTTTTTCTTCTACTCCCTTTTTAGAAGGCTTCAGGGATTGTTCAAAGTGATTCTTTAAATCTTCGGCTTTTTTCCTGGCGTTCTGGCTTAAATTCTCCGCCTCTTTCTTGATTTCTTCCAGCGCAGGCAAGAAGAAATTAAATTTGGCCTTCCATTCTTCATCCAGATTCGTTTGTATGGCGGAGAAGGTTTCTTTCAACCCGTCCACTGTTTTGCCGGCCAGGCCGAAGTTTTTTTCGGAAAAGTGAGTAATGACTTGGAAGATTGTTTCGGACATTTCCCGCAGGGATTCGCGGGCCTTAGCTCGGGCTAAATCTTTTTCCAAATTGTTTATTTTAGACTGCATCCCGCCTTTGGCCACCGCCCATTCCTTTTCAGCATTCTTCAGCTTCATGTAACCCAGGCCGTACCCTACCCCAAAAGCCAATATGACAAGAATAAGGAAAACTAAAAAAATCTTCATGCTTCGCATATTTTTTCTCCTCTCAGTTTTTCACGAACCCAAAAGTTCATCAAGGCTAAATAATCCCCCAGGTGGCGGGTGATTAAAAAATTCCGCCGCACGTATTCCTTGGCATCCTCCCCCATTTTGCCCATCAATTCTGGATTGTCAAGGAGGTAGTGAATGCGAAAGGCAGATCCTTCCACAGAATTAACGGTTAATCCAGTTATTCCATAAACTAATTGAATATAATGCCAGCAAGTTTCGATACTTTGCAGGAGAACAACCTCAAAGGGAAATAATTCCCCCAGAACATGCCGGCGAATGAGATAAACATTTAGATCCAAACCTAAGAATATCCCGCAAGCCTATTTAAGTTGTCATCCGCTCCAGGAGAGCGACCGGGAAATGGCTGAATACATCTGCCAACGACAAACCCGATAGACCTTCTTTCTCACCTACAGATAATTTTTCATTGGTAAAGAGGTTGCGGTATATACGGCCCGCCGATTGGGGAGGCAGGGTAAGCCAGGTATCCTTCCATACCTTCTCCCCCAAAGGCGGTTTCTCGACCCCCCCGGTGAGCTGGACTACCATTCGCGAAGCTGTAATGACAATTTCCTCCCCGGCCAAAATCCGGGAAAAAGAATATACACAATCCTTCTTTTCACCAAATGCTCCTAATGGCAGATAGGCGCCTTCAGAAAAAATCTGCTGATGAAGACGACGGAAGTTGAGCGTGCGGTAGATCAGATAAAGCTTGATCCGCCCGTTTGGGCTGGTGTTGAGGAGGTCCTGCACCAGAGGAACAAGGTCCTCTCCGCTATGATCTACCTTATCTTTCAGCTCGTTTAACAGGGTGCGGCGCTTTTGGTAGTCTACCGGCCGGCGGTTATCAGGGTCCACCAGGCTGAAGTCCCAGAGTTCGGTTCCCTGATAAATATCGGGAACTCCGGGGCAGGTGAGCTTCAGAAGAGTCTGGGACAAGGAGTTCCACTGGCCGAAATAAGCCACCCGCCGCTGAAAGGCCAGTAGGTCGCTGAGGAACCGGTTTTTCCCCCGGTCGTCTAGCAGCCGAAAAACAAAATTCTTCACCGCCTCGTCATATTCCTCATTTGGATTGATCCAGCTCGTATGAACCTTGGCCTCCAAGGTGGCCTTACGCATATAAGCGGCGATCCTTTCCCGGAAGTGGGCGAACCCCTCTGAATTCATGGGCTCCACGGGCCAAGACCCCACCAGGGTCTGGTAAAGCAGATACTCGTCATTACGATCTGGAGCCGGTTTCCCATCCACTGCGGTCTTTTTGGAGGCGTTGAGCCGGCTCCAGCGGCTCAAAGCGGCCCGCCATTCCCCCGGGATCTCCGGAAGCACGTTAAGGCGACTCCGCACATCCTCACCGCGTTTTGTGTCGTGGGTAGAAGTAGCCAGAAAGGAATGAGGCCATTGTCGTAGGCGTTCGGCGTTCTTCTGATGAAAGGCGGAATCTGAGATTCCAAAATGATCGGGATGACCACCCACTTCATTTAAAGAAACCAGCCGGTTGTATACATAGAAAGCCGTGTCCTCCAGTCCTTTGGCCATAACCGGCCCGGTAATCTGCTGGCAGGTCATGACGAAGTCAATTAACTTTCCCTGATCTTCTTCTGAAAAATCCTGAATGTTGCGCAGCAGAAGGGTGTGGCCAATAAAGTCGAAGATGGCCTCGGCCGTCCGCGGATTTCTTCTTTTGGCCTCGGCCACCGCATTCTCAATATAGGCCTGATCCCGCGGTAAAACGACCTCCGGGCCGGAAACATAAGTGCGGTAGACCGGCAAGCAGGCGATTATTTCCCGCACGGCAAAGGTAAGGCTGTTGAGGGTGAAGTCACGGTAGCGGCGGTTCTTTTCAGAGATGCGTTCGAGCTTGTGGCTGAGGGCATTGATCTCGCTGGCCAGGGAAACCAGCATAATCATTTTTTTTGTGGAGTTCACCAGACGGGAGAAATGCATCTGGCTTCCCATGAAATGGCTGTAGATCCGATCGAAGGCCTTATGGTTGCGGCTATCCACGAACAACCCATTTACTGCGTTTAGGAAGTCATAACCTGTAGTGCCGGATACCGCCCAATCTTCGGGCAGGGATTCCCCCGCGGAGAGAATTTTTTCGGCGACTACATAAAGGGGCCAGGGAGAGGGGGAAGTTTCTTTTTGCTTGAGGAGATCCGCAAGCCAATCCTCGACCATCTTCTCCATGCCCTTAGGCAGGGCGGAATCACCTTGTAAATCGTGAGCGGTCAAATGGGTCTGAATCAATTGCTCTATGTAGCTAATCTGGAGCTGGCGGAAGTAATGCGCGGGGTTGCGCAGGCCGTCGGGGTGGTCAATCCGCAATCCGGTAACTTTTCCTTCCCCGAGAAGGCGAAAAATTAATCGGTGGGCCTGTTGGAAGACCTCAGGAAGTTCCATACGAATCGCCGCCAGATTGTTGATGTCAAAGAACCGCCGGTAGTTGATCTCATCGGAGGCTACCCGCCAAAAGGCCAGGCGATAGGCCTGGTCATTGATCAAGGCATCCAGCCGGTCGAAGCTGCGGGGATCCCCCACAGTACCATTGAAATCCTGGACAGTCCTGGCAATGGCCTGCCGGATATCCGGGCTTTTTTGGTAGAGGGCGGCAATGCGCCTTTTGATGACTTCTTTCTCCCGGTTCCGTTCGGCCAGTTTTTCGGGATTCACTTCTGTTCGTAGAGGCAGATAATTCAAGGCGGTCAGGATGCTTTGAAGTTCCTGCAGATGTTCATTCTCTTTCCCAAGGGTCTGGGTCAGGGTGTCGATGAAATATCCGAGGATCAAACTATAAGAGCGAGGAGCCACCGGCAGTTTGGTTTCATGATAATAGAGAAAAAAAGCGCCTTCTTTATAGGCTAGTTGAAATTTTCCGCTTTCCAGCACTTGGCCATACTGGTCTTCCAGAATGGGGAGGAGGACCTTATTCTCCAGCTCAAGTTTTACCGGGTGCCATTCCAGGTCGAAAAAGCGGGAATAGATTGAACTGGGGCCGTTCTCCAGCACATCCATCCACCAGATGTTGTTCCGGCTGATGCCCATGTGGTTGGGCACCACATCCAGAATGAGCCCCATGGATCGAGCCTGCAGGGCTGCGGAGAAGGCTCCGAATTCTTCCTGGCTGCCTATGGCCGGGTTGAACTGCTGGTGGTCGCAAATGTCATAGCCATGCCCTTCCTCCGAGCAAGGTTTGAAAAGAGGAGAGGCATAGAGGTCGCTGATCCCCAGATCATCAAAATAAGGCACCAAATCCTGGGCTTGCCGGAAGGTGAAACCTCGGTTGAACTGAAGGCGGTAGGTCGCTCGGGGGATACGAACTCTCCCAAGGAGTTCCTGAAACCTTCCAGGAAAAGAGGATGGCGCTTGGGGATCGTTTATTTTCATCTTCTCCTTCAGCCGCAAGTGATTCGGCAATGTAGCTTTTCCCCGAGGGCGGTGAAATGACTGACCCAGGTTTGAGCGCTCCCCCCGCCGTTTTCGGCTTGCTTCTGAAACTCTGGATAAATCTTTTGCAAAATTTCATAATAAATATTCTGAACCTTCCAGAAATCTACCTCGAAGGGCATCGAGCACGCTAAATCTACGAGGGCCACAAGCTTTTGCAGGGAGGCATGATCATGCGGATTGGCCAGGACCTGCAGGGCCGTTCGCTCGATTCTTTCCTGGAAAGAATAACCCAGGCTGACCTCGTCCAGAGGGACCCTCAGCCCCAGGGCTTCCTCCCGAAGGGAGGTAATTTGATTGAAGTCGAGTTCTTGAGCTTCCAAAGCCTGTCGGAGGCTCGCATTCAGGGCAAATTCTGCGGCCGTTTGAAAGCTCTTGGGAAAAGGGGTCCCTAAATCGGCGAGGAAGCGCATGAGAGGGACGGACTGTTCATAGAGCTGGCGATAAACAGCCGCAGCCTCCTGCAGGGTCTTGTCTAAAATCTGGTTCAAGATCTTGCGTTGCTCGTCCCGGAACAGGGATTTCAAGGAGTAGATATCCCTTCCGAAGCCCCGGTCCAAAATGCGGATGACCTCGGGGATGTCTGCCCGGGAAAAGGCCCCGCTCACTTCCTGGATCAGCGCCTGGTAGGCCTCCTGGCCGCGGAAAGTCCGAACCCCACCGCTCAAGTTGTGGTCTCCGAAGTGCATGACCCCGAAGCTCAGGAGAGTTGATTCCCCGGTAATCCGGGACGTGAATCTCGCCCGGCCTACTGCCAGCCTCATCTTTCCCGCTTCGGAGCTCTGGTAGTCCTCCCTGTGGACCTCATAACAATAGATCCGGTCATGCTCGGCGTAAGGCTCAAACAACGATCGAATGGCATAGTGTCCGCCAACCTTGCTCAGGTCCACCATGGCGGGTTTCACAAGTTTTTCGTAAATATGGCGGCCATCTCGGTGTTCGGTAATATTGCTCTTCACCCGCTCCAGTCGCTCCAGGAATTGAGACTCCAGGTGGTCGCCGAAAAGCTCTTCAGACAGTTGAATTGCCCGACCGGCGTACTGAATAACCTGGACTGTTTCGATTCCCGAGAGTTCATCGAAGAACCAGCCACAGCTGGTGAACATGAGCATGGCGTGGCGCTGAAGTTCCAATAGCTTAAGGGTGGCGATTTTATCGGAAGGGCTCAGCTCACGAACCGCGTGCTGGTTCAGGAATCGTTCAATATTTTCTGTGGAGCGATCGAGGATAATTCTGATATATTCGTCCCGCGCTTCCCAGGGATCTTTTAAAAACTGGTTGGCTTTTTCTTTGTATAAGGGTTCGAGAGTGTCCCGCAGCCAGTCCAGGGCTTCCCGCAGCGGCCTCCTCCAATTTTGATTCCATCCCGGGTTCATGCCGCTGTTGCACCCGCAATTATTCCACCACCGCTCAACGCCGTGAAAACAGCTCCAGGCGCTGTTTTCAAATATTTCTACTTCATGCGTGGGGGGGTTTTTCTCCAGGAATTCCCCGTAGTTGGTAAGCCGGGCTAAGTTGCTGGACTCAGTGTGTTGCAGGGCATAGGCCAGGGCCATTTCGCCATGGCGCTGGTGATGGCCGTAGGTTTCCCCGTCGGTGGCGATGTGCACCAATTGGGGCCAGGTGCGGGTATTCGAGAAAGCGCCGGTCAGCCGACCGGCAAAATGCTCTCCATTGACGAGCAGGTGCTCAAAAGCGACGGCTTGAGAGACGGGTCCGTCATAAAAGAAAAGGTTGATCTTCTGGCGCGAAGGAAGACGGAGTTCATAGGCTCGGGAAGGGTCGATGCGCCCTCCGGAAACTTCATGCCAGGCCCGACCCTTGATCCGGCGTACCCGCTGGGCCTGGTGGGGAGAAAGGATGGTGAAGCGAATTCCCAAATTAGCCAGGATATCGAGAGTGTCCAAGTCGACCGCAGTCTCCGGGAGCCACATTCCCTCGGGGGGCCTTCCGAAACGGTGCTCAAAGTCGCGGATTCCCCAGAGTACCTGAGTGTATTTATCCCGCCAGTTGGCCAAAGGCAGAATCATGTGATTATAGGCCTGAGCCAACGCCGAGCCGTGACCTGAAAATTTTTTTTGGCTTTCCTTATCAGCTTCCAGGATGGCCTGATATACTTCCGGCGATTTTTCTTTCAACCAGGCCAGGAGCGTGGGTCCGAAGTTGAAACTGATTTTAGAATAATTATTGGTGATTTCGATGATCCGCCCTTCTCCGTCCAGGATCCGCGCGGTGGCATTGGGGACATAGCACTCTCCCGTGATCCTCTCATTCCAATCATGATAAGGGTAAGCCGAATCCTGAAGCTCTACTGCTTCCAGCCAGGCGTTTTCCCGCGGCGGCTGGTAAAAATGACCATGGATGCAAAGGTATCGTTCCACTTAAACCCCCTTGACCCGGGCGAATAATGAAAAAGCCTGCGGGTGCAGAGTCATGTTGATCCTCCCCGTAGATTGAATCTGCCCGGGAATAGAACTCCCGCTTCCATACCATCGATCATCCTCGGAGTCAAATAATTTTCGCCAAGGCCCTGCCGGCACAGGTAAATCAACGCTTATCTGTAAATTGCCGAAGTTAAAGACCATAAAGACCCCATCTTCTTCTTGCCAACGCCGCAGCAGGAGAACCTTCTCCCGCTCCCGGCTTACGACTTCTATCTGCTTTTTACTTAAAAAGGCCAAGGCGGGAAGTGTCCGGCGCAGGCGAATCAATTCCTTATAAAACTCCCGCAGCATTGGATGATGTCCTTGGGATCTCAGTTCCGGCTGCAGCTTAGAAGCCAGGAAAGTCCCTTCATCCTGTGGGTCCGCGAGTTCTCCATGCCAGGCAAACCCAGAAAATTCTTCCTTTCGCCCCCGCCGTACCGCTTCCACCAGTGCCGGGTCGGTGTGGCTGATAAAATAAAGAAAAGGCGACGTCTCCCCGTATTCCTCCCCCATGAACAGCAGGGGGATGAAAGGAGAAAGAAGCACGACCCCTGCAGCCAGCTTGAGTGCTTCCAGGGGGACAAGTTGGCTCAGGCGCTCGCCGAGCATGCGGTTTCCCACCTGGTCGTGATTTTGGGCGAAAACGACAAACCGATAAGCAGGCAGGTCGTGAGAAGGAGAACCATGTCGGCGCTTGCGGTATGGGGAATACTGGCCGGAGTATATAAAACCCTCCTCATAAGCCTTGGCCAAGTCTCGGAGGCTCCCGAAATCCAGATAATACCCGGCTCTTTCCCCCGTCAGTAAAGTATGAAGAGCGTGATGAAAGTCATCGTTCCAATGGGCGTCAAGTCCATAACCCCCCCGATCCGGATGCTGAATAAAACGGACATCGTTTCGGTCGCTCTCGGCAAAGAGATAGACTTTCCGCTTCCTCCGTTCCCCCTCCAGATGGACAACAGCGGCCAGATCCTGGAAAAAAGGCTGAGCTGAAGAGTCAAAAATGGCATGGAGGGCGTCAAGCCGCAGGGCGTCGATATGGTACTCTCTGACCCAGTAAAGAGCATTTTCGACGAAAAACCGGCGAACTTCGTCGCTGTAAGGCCCATCAAAATTCAGAGCCTGGCCCCAGGGGGTCTGGTAACGATCAGTAAAATAGGGCCCGAAATCACGAAGATAGTTTCCTTCCGGCCCGAGGTGGTTGTAGACCACATCGAGGACTACGGCCAATCCCTGCTGGTGGCAGGCATTGACCAATTTTTTCAAGCCGGCCGGCCCTCCGTAAGAGTTCTGCACAGCGAAGGGATAGACACCATCGTATCCCCAGTTGCGATTTCCCGGAAACTGGGAAACAGGCATGATCTCCACGGCGGTAATACCCAGGTCTTTCAACTCATCCAGATGGGCAATGATCGCTTCCAGGGTTCCCCCGGGGGTGAAAGTGCCCACATGAAGTTCATAAATAATATAATCCTGGAGGGGGAGTCCCAACCAGGTTTCGTCTTTCCAGGGAAAATCAGGGTCGACCACCTGGGAGGGCCCATGGACTCCCTGGGGCTGAAAGTGCGAGGCTGGGTCTGGGCGTTCTTTTTGGCCGTCGAGGCGGTAAAAGTACAGGCTCCCTGGTTCTACCTTTTCCATGGATGCCAGATGGTATCCTTTTGCCTGCTCTAAAGAAACGACCCGTTCCGGTTGAGAAACAATGCGCACCTCGACTCTTTGCGCCAGGGGTGCCCACACGCAGAATCGGCAACGCCCTTCTCCGAGATAGGTGGCTCCTAAGCTGGGTTCGGGCTTCACTACCTTTCTCCTTCGTTCTTGAAAAAGACAGCAGCCAAAGGAGGCAGGGTTATGTTGAGCATGTAGGGTCGACCGTGGAGGGAAACCGGAGCCGCCTCCACACCGCCCATATTGCCACAGCCACTCCCTCCATAATTCCAGGCATCGCTATTGAGGACTTCTTTCCAAAAGCCTCCTCGAGGCGCCCCCACCCGGTAGTTGAAGCGCGGCACGGGGGTGAAGTTGCAGACAATCAGGAGTAAATCATCTGCCGAGCGTCCCTTGCGAATCAGGCTGATGGAACTACCCTCGTGGTCATTGCAATCAACCCATTCGAAGCCGGCGGGGTCAAAGTCCATCTCGTGGAGAGCTGGTTCCCCGCGGTAGAGTCGATTCAGATCCTGCACCCACCTCTGAAGACCGAGGTGAGGTTCGTAGCGAAGCAGGTGCCAGTCCAGACTCTCTTCGTGGTTCCATTCCCGCCATTGCCCGATTTCTCCGCCCATGAAGATCAACTTCTTTGCCGGTTGGGCATACATATAGCCGTAAAGCAGCCGCAGGTTGGCAAATTTTTGCCAATCATCACCGGGCATCTTTCCCAGAAGGGACCCTTTCCCATGAACGACTTCATCGTGTGAAAGCGGGAGCATAAAATTTTCATGGAAGGCATACAACAGCCGAAAGGTAAGTAAATTATGATGGTATTTCCTATGGATGGGATCCCTGGACATATACTTCAAAGTGTCGTGCATCCAGCCCATATCCCATTTTGCTCCGAACCCCAGCCCCCCAACGTAGGTAGGGCGGGAGACCATGGGCCAGGAAGTTGACTCTTCGGCGATGGTCTGAACGTCCGGGCAGTTCCTGTAGACCTCTTCATTGAAGCGGCGCAGAAAGGAGATCGCTTCTAAGTTCTCCCGGCCCCCGAACTGATTAGGAATCCATTCTCCTTCCTTGCGGGAATAATCTAAGTAAAGCATGGAGGCCACGGCATCCACCCGCAGACCGTCGGCGTGGTAGACTTGCAACCAGAAGAGGGCGCTGCTTATGAGAAAACTGCGTATTTCGTTACGCCCGTAATTGAAGACGAAGGTATCCCAATCCCGGTGAATTCCTTTTTGAGGATCGGCATGCTCGAAAAGGTGGGTTCCGTCGAAAAACGCCAGCCCATGTTCATCATTCGGAAAATGCGAAGGGACCCAATCCAGGATTACGCCAACGCCCTCCTGATGCAAGCGGTCGATTAAATACATAAAATCCTGAGGGGTACCGTAGCGGCTGGTGGGGGCAAAATAACCTGTGCTCTGGTAACCCCAGGAGCCGTAAAAGGGGTGCTCCATGAGCGGCAAAAACTCCACATGAGTAAAGCCCATGCTTTTAACATACTCGGCGAGCTTGGGAGCAATCTCCCGGTAGGTTAACGGATGAAAATTTTCTTCCGGAGCTCTCATCCAGGAACCCAAATGTATTTCATACACGGCCATGGGGGCGGTGGGAGCATTATGGCCGGATTTTTTCATCCTCCATTCTTTGTCGTCCCAGACATACTCCAGATCCCACACCACGGAAGCGGTCTTAGGTGGCACTTCATTGTAAATGGAAAAGGGGTCTGTTTTGTCCACCCGGTATCCATTATACCGGGAGTGGATATGATACTTGTAGGAGATGCCCTTTTCCACCCCCGGGATAAATCCCTCCCAGATTCCCGATTGCCCCTTTGCCCTTAGAGGGTGACTCGACTTGTCCCATCCGTTGAAGTCTCCCATGACGAAAACTTGCGCGGCATCAGGGGCCCATACGGCAAAATAAGTCCCCCTAAGGCCCTCTTTATTCAAGGGATGCGCTCCCAGCTTCTCGTACAGGCGGAAATGGCTTCCCTGATTAAAGAGGAAGAGGTCGTCATCTGTTAACAAAGTAATGTGATCGTGCCCTGGTTCTCTCTCTTTCTGGATCATTGAGCTTTCCTCCCTAAAAATTCCTTCTTTCCCGTTCTTACCCCCAGTTCCTCTACACGAAGTAATCGAAATCCCGTTCGGTGCGTATCCGGCGCCGCAGGCGGAAAATATGGGCCGGAGCAATGCGTGGATCCACCTCCACATAATTCCTTGATCCGGTCCAAAGGTAACGGGCGCCGCTTAAAAGATCATGCATCTGATAAGGTTGTCGCGGGTCTAATTCCAGGGCGGAGAGGGGGAGTTCCACCCAGCCTGCGTGAACGTGGTGAGGGTCCAGATTTACAACCATCAGGATTAAATCGGAAAGGTCCTCAGTCTGCTTGCTGTAACAAATGAGCTGATCGTTGTCTATGGGGTGGAAGCTCAGGTTTAAGTCATTCTGCAAGGCTGGATTTTCCCGCCGGATTCTGTTGATCCGGGCGATAAAATCTTTCAAACTCTCTTTTCTTTGGATGTCCCAATGTTTGATCTCGTATTTTTCGGAATCCAGGTATTCTTCGCTGCCGAATTCTCGGGGATGGTTCTCGCAGAGTTCAAAAGCCGGTCCGTAGATCCCATAGCTTGCCCCCAGGGTAGCTGCCAGAATTAACCGCGTCATGAAAGCCGGCCTTCCCCCCATCTGCAGATATTCCGTGAGAATGTCAGGGGTATTCGGCCACAGGTTCGGCCGGAAATACTCCTTCACCTCTGTTTGATTCAGCTCCATTAAATACTGGGTGATCTCCCATTTGGTATTCCTCCAGGCAAAATATGTATAAGATTGCGTAAAACCCGATTTGGCCAGCTGGTACATGACTTTCGGTCGGGTGAAGGCTTCGGAGAGGAAGATCACCTCCGGATGGTCTTTTTGGATCTCATGGATCAGCCACTCCCAAAATTGAAATGGTTTGGTGTGGGGGTTGTCCACGCGAAAGATGCGGATGCCCTGATCAATCCAGTAGAATATTACACTTCTGAGTTTCTCCCAGAGTTCCCGCCAGTGGGCCGTTTGGAAATCAAAAGGAATGATGTCTTCGTATTTTTTGGGTGGGTTTTCCGCATACTGCACGGTTCCATCCGGTCGCCAGCGGAACCACTCGGGGTGTTCCTTTGTATAAGGATGGTCAGGGGC
>JASEHN010000411.1 GCA_030018715.1 Thermodesulfobacteriota bacterium
TAATTTTGTATGATTTTTTTCTTGACATATCAAGAAAAGTAGTTTATTCTTGAAACATGTTAAATAAAAGATATCGATCAGCAAAGCAAGTTGATGGAATCATTGACCTGGAAAGATTAAGGTCAGGTTCTTCGAAGTGCATTGAGCGTGACCCGGGGTTGTTTTTTGACCTCACGTACCCTTCCGAAGACCTTCGGGCCATGCTCCAGGCGTTGAGCCGCCGCTTTGCCTCAAAAGAAACGGAAGGGAATGGTTTGTTTCTGGCGGAAGCGGTAAAAGGCTTTGGAAAATCGCACGCCTTACTCACCGCTTATCATTTATTTGCCAGCCCGGAGCCGGCAAAAAAATGGATGTCCATCCAAGGATTTAACTGGTCTCCTCCCGCTAAGCCGGTCATCATCATAAAAAAATTCACCGATCAATATTTGCCTTTTGATTCCCTATGGACGGCTCTGGGCCAAGAGCTTAATGTCAGGTGGGAGCCATCCCATCAACCTTCTCTGGATGAACTGAGAGCAGGGCTCAATAATAAGCATCTCATATTGGTGTTTGATGAACTGGAGAGGGGGATTTCCAATATCTCCGACCCGGCAAAAAAGAGCCAAAACCTGAGTTTCCTGCAGATGCTTTCCGAGGAATCCAACCGTTTCAACCAGGTAACCCTTTTTGCCGCGATTTACGATGGGTCCATCGAGCCGGGATCGACCTTGAAAAGAGTTCCCAGAATCGAGCTTCGATTCCGGCGACCCGAAGACCGGGCGGCCATTGTTCGGCACCGTCTTTTTACCAATGCGGACTCCTATGATCGATCCTCAGCGGAAGCGCTGATCCGGTCCTATGTAAATACCTGGGCCCGATTCGGTGTCAGCACTCAGGATGATTATTTCACCAGGTTGAAAAACTCCTTCCCATTTTTACCCGGCCTCATCGAGTTGATTTTTGAACGGACCAGCGGCACGGGAGGTTTCCAGGGGACCAGGGGTGCGCTCGGTCTTCTGGCCGCGATGCTGGATGCTTCGGAATCCGGTTCCTTTCTGTTCACCGCAGGGAATTGCCGCCTTTCCGATAGTGCATGCGCAGACAGGCTCCAGGACCTTGACCCTTCCGGGAGCCTGATCAACTGCGCCCAGCGAAATTTCCAGGATCTGCAGACACAACCGCTGAGCGAGCCGTTAGCCTCCGCAGTTCTTCTTGCCAGCATTATTCCGGGAGCCAAGGGATTGACCCGGGAGGAATTGATAAGGCATGTGGCCCGCCCCGGCTGCGACCCCAATCAATTCGAAAGCACTTTTCAGGCTTTTAGAACTTATGGTTCTTATTTCCATGATCGGGAGGGGCGGTTCTTCTTCGATCTGGAAGAGAACGAAAACGCTAAAGTGGAGATCGAGGCGATTCGAATCGGGGATGAACGGGCCAGAGAAGAAGTCAAAAATATCTGGAAAACAGATTTATTTAAGGAGGCCCAGCAAGCCGTAATTTATTCGGACTTGGAATCGACCCGGAATGCCCTTGGCCAAATGTCGAAGACGGCTCTCCGGTTCGTTCTTTGCCCTCGACGTTTGTCATCAGTCGAACGCCACGCCCTCTATCACGGAATGGAGATGCGGAATCAAATTATTCTTCTGGAACCCAGGGAGGATATGGCCAATCACCTTAACAACCAGGACATTCTCGTCGTCGCCAAGCGGTCCATAGCTGCTGCGACCCTTGCGCCGACGGCCGGCACAGCGGAAAGACGGAACAGGTATGAGAAAATCGCCTCGCAGGAAAGGACGAATGTCCGCGATTTTTTGAAGGCCGCCGGTCTTGAATATGTTCGGGTGGAAGAAGGGGGGGATCAGCCGGGGATTTTAACCTTTGAAATTGAATCTCTGGGCCAGGCTTGGGATAAACATGCCATCCTTGATTATCTTCGGCGGCAAATTTACCCCCGGGCCTTTTTCCAAGAGCATATAAAAGAGAGACTTCCCCAATTTTATGGTCAAACTATCGCCCAGATTGAGCATACGTACAAAAACACTTTGGGTTTTCCTGTTCCCACCACCTACTCGGAAGTAATGGAGGCTGTCATAACCCTGGTTGAGGATCGGAATCGGATCCTTGGCCTGCAGCACCCCCGCCAGAATGCCTGCGGCGAAAGAGTTAATCTGGGGGCTGGAGAACTGCCCGCGGCCATTCTTGCCCAACCCTGGCCTTCGACTTTCCGTCAGCAGGTTCCCGAGGCTGCTAAACCCGTAGTCACGATACCGCCGGTTCAGCCGGTAGCAGGAAAACCAAGACCGGAAACCCAAACGCCGGCTGATTTTTTAGAAAGCCGGGGAACTTCCTCATGCCGGACAAAAGGAGAGCTGCGCCAGGAAATTGCGGCCAAGGTTTCCGATGTGGATGGGAAAGCCATTCAGGAAGTGCAATTTCAGATTTTTGCCAGATACGAAAAAGCGAGCCTTGCGGATTTTCCGAGTGCGTTCCGGGGTTCCTTGGCGGAAAGTGGCAGCCTCGATGTGCAGATCGAGCTTGCCATCCCCGGTCCTATGGACAAAGCCAAGGCTGAAAGCCTATGTGAATCACTGCCGATTTTTGAAAATGGAACCTACTCCGCCCGCTTGCGCGTTTTTTCCAAACCTGCCGGTAAGTTTCAATCATCGGAAGGTGGAGAAGAAACATGATTCTTGATCCGGCAGCTTTAAATGCCTGGACCTCTCCCGGACCTCGTTTGCCTCGCTTGAAGAAATGGCTAATGGATGAAGTATGGACTGCTGCCCGCCTCCAGCAAAGCAAAGGAACTCCCTCGGAATACCTTAAGTCCGGAGAGAAGCTGGTCAACGAGCAGGAGTCGTTGCTGATGGCGGCAGCGGATTCATATTTGGATGAATTGGCTGCGGCAAAAACCGATAGAAAGTCGATTGCCGGATTTCTCGGAACGAATAAAGATGCCTGCGTGGTTATTCTTGACGGCTGTTCCATAAGGGAAATCCCCAAGATGATGGAGCTATCGCAAATTTCTCATCGGCCGGTAGTCGAGTGCGGCGTTGGCTTTTCGGCCCTTCCCAGCGCAACGGAATATTTTGTTAGCGACCGCCTGGGATTCGGGTTGCCGGTATTAGGGCCTTCCCAGATATTGTCTAACCGGGAATGGAAGGAACGGGGAATCCGTTACTATTTTTTCCAGAGTCCGAATGAATCGCAGCACATAATCGATGAATCGGGGCCGATTCTAATCTGGCACCGTTTTCCCGACCTCCGGTTTATGGACAGCACCGCCTCCAGCGCGGAATTTTATGACGGAATCTGGGACACCATGGATTTAGTCTGGCAGCGAACCGTGCAGGCTTTACCGGCGTCCCGCTCAGTACTTGTCACCAGCGATCATGGCTATGTATTCTTTGGTCCCGGCTTCAGCGATCCCAACCTGAGCAGGGATGATCGCCCCTTGAAGGGAAAAAGATTTTTGGAATTTGCAGAAGGTGAACCTTTGCCGGAAGAAGAGTCAGGGCTTTATATCGATTGGCGAAGACGCCTGGCGGTCATAAAGGGAAGATATCACAACCGCCCCCAGGCGCCGCATCCTTCGCAATCCCTCTATCGGCATGGAGGCTTGAGTCTCATGGAAGTCTTAACTCCCTGGCTCCTCCTCGGGCCGATGGAGTAAATCCAGGATCTATTTCTCCTTACTCAACCCTCTCCCCCGAAGCGGGGGAGAGGGCGAG
>JASEHN010000412.1 GCA_030018715.1 Thermodesulfobacteriota bacterium
CTTTATCTCATCGCTCGCTGCGGCCATTCGCTGATTTCTTTCCTTCCCAAGAATTTACTTGCTTGACCCCGGCGGGCAATGATATATTTATCCCCATATTAGCGACCATGGCGACCTGAAACCAGATTCTTCCTAAACCATTGGGGGAAGCAGAATGCCTCGGTTCATCGAAACCCCATTTCTCCAAAAAGAGGGATGGGGTTTTTTATTTGATAGAGGCTGGAGTTGCCTGAATAAACCGGAAAGAATGATTGGTAGATAAGGAAGGTGTGCTGGAGAGGAGGGGGCTATTTAAAAGAGGAGGTGAATTTATGCCCGTTTATCTCATGCTCACCAATTTAACTGATGAAGGACGGAAAACAGTTAAGGAAAAACCGGAAAGGATCAAAGAAGTCAACAAGGAAGTGGAAACAATGGGGGTCAAGGTCCTTTCCCAGTATGCCCTCCTGGGTGCCTATGACTTCGTGAACATCCTGGAGGCTCCGGATAACCAGACTATTGCCAGGGTGGCAGTAGCATTGAGCGCCAGGGGCACATTGCAAACCACAACCCTTGTCGCCCTCTCCGTTGATGAGTTCATCGACATACTGAAAAAGTAGGTTTAAACCCGGATAAAAAACTTTCTCCGTGAATCCAGCACACCTTCCTGCTAATTTGGAGATGATCCTTATTGATGATCTCGTAAAAAGTCGTCACTCCGGTGAAAACCGTCCGCCTCAGGCGGACAGAAAATTTATAACTATTTGAAAAGACTGGATTCCGGCTGGAGTTTATCCCGATGAAAATCGGGGCCGGAATGACAGAAAAATGCCTTTTCAGACTTTTTACGAATCCATCAATTTTCAAAGATGCTTGAGATGATAGGAGGACGGCTATGACTTTTAACGAATTTGAGGCGCAAGAGAGTAAGCGGATAACCAGGCGGGCCACCATTACCATCGTGAGTGCGAACGTCATCCGCTGGCTGGGCGGGGTTTCCAGCATACCCCGCGAAGTAGTCGAAGCTGGTGAAGCCATCCTTACCAGAGCGAAAGAAAAAGGGGATATTCGCGGCTGCCGGGTTTATGCCTTTGGCAAAGATATGCACTTGCAGGTGAATACTCTCGGGGCAGGTTTGCAAAGCCTGGCGGCGCACAGGCTTATTTTTGAGGCTATCGATGCATCTTTCCTCCGGGCGGCTGATGCCGGCCTGTATCGGCCTGTCAATGGTCAGGATTATTTCCGTCTCAATCCAGGGGAACGCATTGCCGCCCTGCGCCTTAGACCGGTAGAGTTTCCTTTCACCGAAAGGGGATCCGAGCCGATCTACGTTGCCAAATTAATAAACGGGGCTGTTGGGTCTTTCAACCGCATGCTCTTTAACCTCTTCTTTCACCCGGACAAAGGGTCCCATCAAAGGCTTGATGGTACTCGCTTTCTGGCCATTGTGGAAAACGCCAATGATCTTCGGGCCGGACAAAAGCAGCGGAGGCTCTACGCCTTTGGGGACCGCCCTTTGGAAGATAAGCTCTTTCTGATTTATCCATTCCTGAGAAAGCCTCTGGAGTTTGACCGGCACCAGGTCGGGGACTGGGCGGAACTTCTGTCCATGATTGCTAATCCTGCTGAGTGGGTAGTAAGCGCCATCTATGCGGTTAACGGTCGCTATGTAATTCATGGGGAGGAATTGCAGGCCACCCGGCATGAGCCCGTGGCCGTGGTCTCAGTGGAATCCGCCCATCCTAACTCCCCGATCGAGGACCCAGTGCTCATCCTGCGCCTGCAAAGCGGTCTGCCAGCCGTGGGCGAGGCCAACTTCAGCCTGGGGGCAGATTTCCACTTTATCATCGGCGGCCCCGGGGGAGGGTATCACATAGGAGTGATGCCTATAACCATGGCCGAGGCCAGGACCTCTACAGAAGAGGTGGGCACAGCCCGGCTGGTCGCTTATACTTATCAATCTTACGACAATGGCCGCATACCCCCTGAACACGATGTGATCGACATTTTTAGCCAGGATCGGGTGCAGACCGAATGGTTACAAAAAGAGGCCCGACAGTTGATCCAGCCCATGTTGCAGCAAGGGGAATTTCAGCCTTATGTGACCGCCGAGGAGGCGGAAAGACGGGCGCTGGTCCGTGCTGAGCATCTCAGCAGCCTTTTTAAGCCCATTCCCTCAGTGGAACTCGGAGAGATAGATCCCTTGATTGCCAGGGCCAATGAGTGTTCAGGGGGGGAAACCCTTTCGGACATCAAGGCTGATGCCGGTGGCAAAGTAGGGCATACCACACCCACGACCCTCTTCCAAGGCGTTGCTCGAGCCAGCCTGGAGCAGGCCCGGGAAGGCGGGGTCATCCGGGATTTTCAAGTTTTCGCCGTGGGCGATGATATGCATCTTTTAATGGCTCATGGACATGGGGTCGATGCCAACAACATTCATCTTCTGGCATTCCGGACTTTTTGGCGCATGGTATGGGTTACCGAGATCATCGGCTATAAGCCTTATGGCCTGGCTCAGGACCTGAAAATTGGCCCGGCTACCAAAGGGAAACATGTGGATGATCTGGCGGAGCCCAGCGACCGTTTTATGGAGTTACTGGCTAAATACCTCCCCGAACCAGAAAAATCCTATCTGGATAAAATGCACGGGGCCCAGTTGAAATGGAAGCGCGGCCGGGGCGAGGTGGAGGTTTTAAAACCCTTTGCCGGCAACGTTACCGGCCAGGGGCCGGGGTTTGCCGAATTGCCGCTCAAAGACACCTTAAGGGTTGGATTGTTGGGCGCTGACAAGGCCGGGCCGGCAGCCTTTAATATTCCGGTCTTCCATGGGGTTGAAAAAGCTCTGGCTAAGGAAAGCTTCCGGTCCCGTTATGGTGAAAGCCTGGCCTTTGAGATTTTTGCCGTCCATAACCATAAGCGCATATTCCTGGATGGACGGGCGCACCGGGAAGATATCGCCGCCCTCTTGGGAGCGACCAACCTTTTTAACATTAAACGTCTTTGGTCATTGCCCCGGACAGTCAATCAAAAGGAAGCGGTGGAGTCTTCCGTTTGTGATATTTTGCTGGCAGCTTCGACGGAAAAGCTGGCCCTGATTACCGGTGGAGAGTACGTCGGCAAAGATGACCCGGTGCTCTTAGGGGTTGAAGAGCTGGTCAACCAGATTTTTGAGTATATGAAAACCGGGTTCTACATGACCCAGGGGGATGAACGGGGTTCCCACTATATGATGCTCAGCCCCAAGCCGCTTCCGGAAGCCGTAGCCACGGTGCGCAGCCGCGGCCTGCAGGTGGGTTTGATGGTCACCTTAAATCCGACCGGAATCGTCGAACTGCAGGATGTTTACGCCGCTCCGAGTTTTCGCGAAGCGCGCATACGCATAGAACAGATTAATGCCCGTTTCTGGCGGGCCCAGGGCTCGGAGTTCACGCCGGTCGGCGTAGGCGCCCGGGACGTGGAACCAGCCTACCCCCTAATGAAGGTGCTGAACAGGCTCACCCGGGAAGGATCGCCTTACGCCCGGGCGATCCAGAGCGTAACGCAGGACCTCTACCAGCAGATCGCCGAAGCTCTCTCCAAGCAACTGACCCTTCCTCAGACCTTCTCAGGCTGATTTCCCAAATTTGGATGGGCCAAACAGAACAGGGGAGGTTTCTGCAACGGGGCAGGATAGTAGGAATCTTTTTCCGGGGTTATCTGCGGAAATC
>JASEHN010000413.1 GCA_030018715.1 Thermodesulfobacteriota bacterium
CCAGTATTTTAAAGTAGTTAGATTTTTCTGGATTCCCGTTTTCACGGGAATGACGACTTTTCACGAGATCATCTTTGTCAGCAAAAATAATACCAATTATTTTTAAGTATTGGGAATATTAAGCAAAAATTAAATCAATAGTTAAATCAAATAGTTATTAAATATTTGGGCTGGCCATCGAGTTTTAAAAAATTTTGGGGAACCTTAAAATTGACAATATTGCCCCACTTTTATCAGATAAGTAAAATAATATAGTAATTTCAAATTGTTATGAAAGTGTAGCGCGTTTGGTAGATGTGGCATTTAGCCTCATTTAGCGTTTGAGGCTAATTCCGTAGCGAGCAGCCATACGATATAAGGTGCGCCGGTCAATTCCCAGGATATCAGCGGCTTTCTTCTTGTTTCCACCGGTCTCCTCTAACACTTTTTTAATATAAAGCTTTTCCAGCTCGGACAAAGGAATGTGGGAAGGAAGAGAACTGGCGCTAACCGCATAAGTTTCTGCCCGAAGCCTGCGGGGAAGATCTTCATAGAGAATTACGGAATGATGGGAAAGAGTAACGGCTCGTTCGATAATATTTTCTAACTCCCGCACATTTCCAGGCCATTGGTAACGGAGTAAAAGATCTAAAGCCTCCGGGGAAATCCGGGAAACAGGTTTTTGATTTTCTTCGGCAAATTTCTGTAAAAAGTGGTGGGCCAGAAGGGGGATATCATCCGTCCGTTCCCGCAAAGGTGGAAGGTAGATGGAAACCACGTTAAGGCGGTAGAAAAGGTCCTCGCGGAATTTCTTGTCGGCAACTAATTCTTCCAGATTTTTGTTCGTGGCGGCAACGATGCGGACATCGATCTTGACTGTCTCCGTCCCCCCCACCCGTTTGATCTCATGCTCTTGAATGACCCGCAGGAGTTTAGCCTGCATCGAAAGGCTGATGTCCCCTACTTCGTCAAGGAAGCAAGTTCCATTGTCTGCCTCTTCGAAGAGACCTTTTTTACTGGTAACTGCGCCGGTGAATGCTCCCCGGACATGCCCGAAAAGCTCACTTTCCAGAAGGGTCTCGGCTAAAGAACCACAATCCACGGCGACAAATGGCTTGGGAGAACGGGGGCTGTTGAAATGGATGGCCCGGGCAACCAATTCCTTTCCTGTACCGCTTTCCCCGAGAATCAAAACAGTGGAACGGCTTTCGGCCACCCGGGCAATGGTCTTATAGACCTGGAGCATTTGGGGGCTGCGTCCGACAATGTTCTCCAGTTTGTATTTGGTTACGAGTTCCTGGCGGTAAAGGAGATTTTCCTGCAAGAGGCGCTTCTGTTCAAGAGCCCGCCGGATGGTCAGCTTGATCTCCTCGAGTTTGAAAGGTTTACTTACATAATCGTAAGCCCCTTCTTTAATGGCCTGGATGGCCGTTTCGATGGACCCGAAAGCGGTCATCATGATGATGATTGTATCCGGGCTCTTTTGCCGGTAGGCTTTGAGAACTTCCATCCCATCGACGTCGATCATCCGGATATCGGTGAGCACGACATCATAGGGCCTACTCTCTCCTTTATCGATGGCTGCCCGGCCGTCAAGCGCCTTATCGACCGCATACCCTTCTTTGGATAAAACTTCCTCCAAAAGGTTACAGGTGATTTCATCATCATCTACAACAAGTATGTAAACCTGGGAAGACATGGGATCATTCGACCTCTGCTAAAAAAACGGGGAGCTGCACACGAACGGTGGATCCTTGCCCTTCCTGGCTTTCTACTACGAGTTTACCGTGATGACCCCTGATAATCTCGTCGCAAATGGCCAGGCCCAACCCAGCTCCTTTTCCTGGTTCCTTGGTGGTAAAGAAAGGTTCGATGGCTTTCCGCTTCACTTCCTCGGGCATTCCCGTGCCGTTGTCGATGACTAACACTTCGATGGTTTGCCCATTCAGGGGAGGGGCGGCAGCAAGGTAAGTTGAAATAGATAAGACACCGCCCTTAGGCATGGCATCGAGAGCATTAGTCATCAGGTTGAGGAACACTTGCTGCAGAAGCCCGGGGTCTCCGGAAACCGGGGGTAGGGAGGCATCAAGGTGTCGAACCAGTTGGACCCCCCGCATGGACATTTCCGGTTGAGTAAGGTTAAGGACATCCTCCAGGAGTTGATTGATGTCCAGGGCCTGAAGTTTTGGGGCAGGTTGGCGCGTGGAATGGAGCAGATTACGGATCGTTTGGGTCAGACGTTCGAGCTGTGATTCAATGATCTTCAAGCGCCTGATCATCACTTCTGAGTAGTTCCCCTCAGTAAGCATAAGTTGGATATAACCGGAGATGGAATTCAAGGGAGTGCCAATTTCATGGGCCATAGTGGCAGCCATATGCCCCAGGGCGGATAATTTTTCGGCCTGAACGAGCTGACGCTGGGTCTGGAAGAGCGATTCGTTGGCCATGCGCAGCTCTTCATTACGCTGGGCAAGCTCGCGGGTTGCCGATTCCACGCGACGGGTTAGCTCTTCGTTAAACTGACTGATACGGGAAAGCATGCGGTTAAAGTGGTCAGATAGAAGACCCAGTTCATCCCGGGAATTAATGGGTACTTCTACATTTAGCTTGCCTTCTTCCGCCTCGGACATCGCTCGCACTAATCTTTGGATGGGACGGTTGATCGCCCGGCTAAAAAAGAGGGTCAGGATGAGAATGAGAATGGCCACGCTGGTTAAAGTGAAAAAGATCGTCCGGGTGCGCTTTTGAGCCAGGAAGCCTTCGGCTTCTTCCAAGGAAGAATAAATGCGGATGCCGCCCAGGACTTTCCGGCCCACGTGCAGGGGGGCAAGGATTTCCCAGCAAGTCTGCTGATTTTTTTCTTTCAAAGCAGAGAGAACCCGGCCATGTTTCACGGCTTGCAGCTCCCGGTAGGTAAGGCCAAGATCGGTTTCCCCTGAGCTGGAGATCTGCACTTTGTAACTTTCTTTGTGGAAAATAAATATATCGATGGATTTGATGGATGGGCGGGTGTAAATCCATCCGGCAATCTCCTCCTCTAAAAAGGCCAGATTTTCCAGGTCCTTCATACTGTAAATTTTAGAATCGATTTCCCGGATCACATAGATCGCCCTCTCCCGCAATAGTTGCTGCTGGGAACGCTCTGTTAGACGGAGGTCCAGGTAGGAGAAAAGAACCAGGACGCTCACCACAATCATGGCTACCAGCAGGGTAATCCGTGTCTGCAACCCCAACGGCCTCTGTAGAAAAGGAGATTCGCCCCGGTGGATATTTTTGAGTTTGGACACTAAATTCTTGAGCATTACTTTTACCAAAGGATACCTGAGAAATTGTTACTTAAACCTAAATTGAGCGATTTTACGATTGCAGTATGATGATCTCGTAAAAAGTCCTTTTTGTCCCATTTTCGTCATTCCCGCGAAAGCGGGAATCCAGAAAATAAGTCAAGCAACCGGATCCCTGTTTTCACAGGAATGATATGTTCACTTATTGCGTGGATACCTGGTGTGATTTGCAGTTGTTTCTCCTCAATGTTTTTCTTCATTTTGGTCCCAAGAATCGCTCAACTTGGTAAAGTTAGTAAAGAATAATAGTGTCAAGTGCTAAAAGTGTCTAAAATAAGCACGCCGCAGGCGGGACTAAAATTGAAAAAAGGGTAACACTTTAGCTCTTTGAAAAAAGGTGTGTTGTAAGGGCCAAGGGATT
>JASEHN010000414.1 GCA_030018715.1 Thermodesulfobacteriota bacterium
ACCGGACGGTCGTAAGTTTTCATCTCCCCTTTTTCCCGCTTGATAAAAAAGTTTTTCAGGTATTCCCGGTTGTTTTTCTTTGGGAAATCACTGCGGTAATGGGCTCCCCGGGACTCCTTACGTTCCAAAGCAGACCGTCCAACTATTTCGGACACATCCAGCAAATTGCGCAGGTTCAACCAATCATTCCACAGTATGTTGTAAGCCTTTTCTCCGGTTATTCCTACCTGATCCATTTTTCCTTTCAGGTCCTGGATAGTTTGCCGGCTTTCCAAAAGGCCTTTTTCCTCCCGGATGATTCCCAATTTTTCCCAGTTATTCATCCGCAGTATCTCCCGCAAGGAATAAAGATCTATTCCTTCGCGCCCGAGCGGAGCCTCAACCTGTTTGATAACTTCTTCCACCTGTTTTTCATCAAAAGGCGCCAGCTCCCGGTTGATTGCATCATTGGCCATCGAATCCCCGGCAATTCCTCCAAAAACTGTGGAATCAGCAATGCCGTTTCCCCCCAAACGGTTGGCTCCATGGATGCTCCCGGCATCTTCCCCCGCGGCATACAACCCGTCCAGGTCAGTCAGGCACCGGGTATCAATCATGGCCCCTCCCATGAAGAAATGAGCCGTGGGCGACACTTCGACGCGTTTATGGGCCAGGTCAAATCCGTAATCCCGGCAACGTTCCACCATTCCCGGAAAATTTTTTTCGACAAATTCAGGCCCCATCACCGAGGCATCGATGAAAACCGCCCCATTGGATGATCCTCTCCCGGCTATGATCTCCATAAAGCTGGAGCGGGAAACCACGTCGCGGGTAGCCCGTTCCTTTACATCCGGGGCATAACGCTCCATGAAGCGTTCTCCCAGGACATTGAAAAGCTGAGCGCCGGCTCCCCTCAACCCCTCCTCCAGGAGGGTGCCTGATGTGTTTGAACCTTTGACGATCAGGCCGGTCGGATGGAACTGGACCATCTCCATATCCACCATCTCAGCGCCAGCCCGGTAACAAAGAGCAATTCCGTCTGCAGATTTATCCAGAGAAGGAGCGAAAAGTTTGTACATAGTGGGGCCCCCGCCTGTGCATACAAGCGTTGTCCGGGCATGGGCAACGAGAAACTCCCCCTGGCATATATCCAGGAGCAAAGCCCCTACGATCCGTGTGCCCGCTTTATCCCACAAAAGCTCCAGAGCCCGGTGTTCATCCAGGTAATCGATTGCTCTCCGGAATACCTGTTCGGAAAGGCGGGAGACAATCTCGATCCCCGTAAGATCCCCCTTATGCACCGTCCGGTCGAAACTTTGTCCAGCGAAAGGCTTCTGGTGAATAGTGCCATCGGGGTTGCGGTCGAAGAAACACCCGTACTTGGTCTCCATTTCTTTGATCCGCTGGGGAGCTACAGTGACCAACTCCCAGGCCAGATCCTGGTTGTTGATAAATTGTCCCCCTTTAAGGGTATCCTGAAAATGCTTGTCGAAAGAATCGGCTGGATTCAAGACAACGTTGTATCCCCCCTGAACCATGCGCGAGCATCCGCCCTTGCCAATAATGGCTTTGGTGACCAGCAGGATCTTTATCTTCTTTCCCGCATCGGCCGCGTGGAGCGCCGCGCATAGCCCCGCCCCTCCCGCACCGAGGATCAGAACATCAGTCTGGATGATAGGAATGGATAATTTATTCATTTTTCCCTTCATTAATCCATAAATTGCTTCCGCTCCACAGACCTGAATCTTTCCTTTGACGAATCCAGGGACAAAAGGTAAGCAGCCAAGGCTTCCAGGTCATCTATGGGAATTTCATAGCGGGGCATGGTCGTTCCCGGCTGGAAAAGCCGGGCATTTAGAGTAAAGCGCTGGACCCATTCCGGCGACCGCCGCCGCTGTTTGATTACGGCCATATCCGGCCCTTCCCGCCTTCCTTCCTGGCCAAATACCTGATGACAGTAGGCGCAATTTTTTTCGGCGTAAACCTTAGCTCCGCGAATTTCAAAAGTCGAAAGGGGCCGGTCGGGAATAATAATCTTTTCTCCATAGCGCGCATTCGCTGCCCCTAACAGGCTGAAATAAACCACCATCACTAAAAAAGCCGCCCCCAGCCCCATTGGCAAAGGACGGAGTAATAAGCTACGTTCAGGATTCCGGTCAATGAAAGGTAAGAAAAATATCGAAAGACTAAAAATAACGATGGCCGCCATGCTCCAAAAAGGATAGGCTCCGACAAGGAACTTCAGGGTCTCTTCCAGAAATAAGAAATACCAGGGGAGAAAAATGCGCTCCGGGTTGGCCATGGGATTGGCTGTTTCTTTAAGGGAATCAGTAAACCAATCCGGCACAAAGGTTATCGCGGCCAGGAGAAGCCCGACAAGGATTGTGGCGATAAGGATTCCCCGGGATCGTTGCGGAACGGTTTTTACACCCAGTTCCCCTGCAGATTCCGTCCGATGGTACCATAAGAGAAGGAAGGCGATCAGAGCCGAAAAACCGACATGCATACTGTAGAAGCGCAGCAGGGCTGCTCCTCCCAGCTCTTTTCCCCCGCGAATAAAATCAACCGCAAAGCTGCCGGCCCGGGGGATCGCCGAAAGGCTCGATAAGACTGTCGCCGTTCCCCAGAAAGATGATTGCGAAAGAGGCAGTAAAAATCCGCTGAAATTCACCCAAACTGTGAAGATGAGCGCAAGAATCCCTATCATCCAGGCCGCTGGCCGGCCTGCCTTGTAGTTCCCCAGGTAAAAAATCTGGAGGAGATGAAGGAGTAAGAGAATCAGTAAAATATTTCCTCCGGCGCCATGAATCCGGCGGATCATCCACCCGAAAGGCACCTGTTCATTCAGACGCTCTACGGAAGAAAAGGCCTGTCCGAATTGGGGAATATAATAAACCATCAGAAACAACCCGGAGAAGATGGTCAGACAAAAAACAGTCCAGATGGCGTAACGGAAATCGAACCGTGAATTCGAAGTTTTCATTATGCTTTCGACGTTGGCTGCTTTTTTGCTCATCCTAAACAGTTCCCACCAAAACCCGGCCGTCTTTTACCTGAACATTCCATCTTTCCAGGGGCGACGGCGGAGGACCGCTCAGCACATTGCCCCGGGCATCGAACAGAGCATCATGACAAGGACAGAAGAATTCCCTTTTTTCAGGTCTCCAGGCCACGGTGCAGGCCAGATGGGTGCAGACGAGGGAAAAGGCCCGCAAGCTACCGTCTTCATCCTGAATCAAGATTCCCGGCAAACCCCCGTATTGAAAAGTATAAGAACCTCCTTCGGAGATTTTATGCAAAGGAATCTCAACCGGAGAAAGATCTCCCCCTCCAGGGGCGAGGAATCTATACAATCCATAGAATAAACTTCCCAGGCCGACGGCTGCGAAAAAACCGTAGAGCCCTTGCAGCAGCCCCCTCCGGCTTATTAGAAATGAATTCTTTTCTTCGGCAATCTTTCCGGACATGTCGCCGGTTGGTTTTGCGGATGTTTCAGTCATCCATTCTCCTCGAAGTTATTCAATTTTTCTTGGATCATCTCCAAATTAGTTGATCAAATTTTTAATGAAGGCCTGCCCAGGGCGCGGAAGGAAAGGCAGATTGCGCCGCAAGCATCGGCGGGATACCCGCTTTCCATAAACCCCCTGCTTGCCTTCCGCAAAGCGCAGCGGGGGCGGGGAAACAAAGCTTCGAAGAAATTGCA
>JASEHN010000415.1 GCA_030018715.1 Thermodesulfobacteriota bacterium
AAGGGAGGCTGATTTCAGCCTCCCTTTATTTTTGGGGGGAGATTTAGGAGCGGCAGAGGAAATAGTCGTTCTCTTCCAGGTGGCTGTGCCGCCGGCGCCATTCTTCCAGGGGGATGGAGAATTGACGTTCGATCTTTTCCCGGAAAACCGGTCCGGAGTTATACGTGCAGAAGGGGTAGACCCTTCCATTGGGGGCCGCATAATGGATGGAACAACGTTTCACCCGGTCCACGTTGTAGTTGTAGGAATCCTGGAAGTGCATTCCTCCGACGAGTAACATATTCCAGTTGTAAATGAGATCCACGCGGCTCTGGGCCTCCTTGTCCACCGCCCCCTGGAAAAGCTCCAGGCAGATTTGCGGGGTCATTCCGTCTTTGGCCTCTTCTTCCCGGAAGTGCTTCTTCAAAAGTTGCTGGGCGCTTATAGCAGTTAGGGTGCGGATGTGGGAGATTTTTTGTTTTACCAATTTGTTCAGGTCCATGGTGAAACCTTCGATGTCAATCAGCCTGGTAATCGGGGTTACGCTTTTGGTTTTGGAGTTGACAAAGATGTAGCTGCCGATGCCGCAATCGGCATGGGAGGTAATTTTCATCACCTCATACTTCCAGATGGCGCTGAGCAGCTTGGAAAAAGGAGAGGTCACGGACAGCGGGTACCAGTCTTCCATAGCCTTAAGATAACCGGTCTGGCTCTCGACATCCCTGGCTAAGTCGGATAAGGTGTAACGCTGCCGCTCCCGGTCTTCTGTGGAAATCCTTCCGGTGAAGGCCACGGGTTGATAGCTGATCCCGCTGATGACATCAGAATTATCCACGGCAAATTGCAGAATATTGCCCACTTGATCGTCGTTTATGGTCTTGATGATCGTCGGCACCAGAACAACCCGCAGGCCTGCCTCCCGGGCATTATCCACTGCTTTGGCCTTCAACTCAAAGAGACCGGAAAGACCCCGTGTCTTCCGGTACACTTCATCTCCCGTTCCGTCAAACTGTAAATAGACGGTGTAGAGTCCCGCTTCCTTGCACTGCCCGGCAAACTCCGGATCTTTGGCCATCCGAATCCCGTTGGAAGCGATCTGCAGATGACTGAAGCCCAGGGACCGCGCTGCTTTCAAAATGTCCAGAAAGCGGGGATGAATGGTTGGCTCTCCCCCGGAAAATTGCACAGCCGGCGGGAAAACGGGTTTTACGTTCCGCATCATGGTAAGCATTTCCAGCACCTGCTCATAGGTAGGTTCGTACACATACCCCTGGACATTGGCGTTGGCAAAGCAGATGGGACATCTCAAATTACAGCGGTTGGTTAAATCTATGTTGGCCAAAGCGGCATGGCTAATGTGCAGATCGCAAAGGCCGCAGTCATCCGGGCAAACCTTGGCCCCGGTGATCTGAGGATTCAGGATCCCGTCGCCATCCTCGTAAGTCCAGCGTTCAGCCTTCTTGTAAAGCCCTGCGTCCGAATAAACCAGGTCGCGCACAAACCCATGATCCGGGCAGGTCTTCTCCATGATGACTCTTCCATCCCTTTCGAGGATTTTTGCCGGAATCAATTTGCGGCACTCAGGGCAGAGGCTCTCCACCTGTTTTGGAAGTCCTATGGGAACATTCTGAGTCGGAGGGTAATAAGGCTCCAGATCAAGAACCTTTTTGCCCGAAGCTCCTTTTCTGAAGTTACGGATCAGCTCTCCAATGGCCATTTTTACCCTCCTTATAAGTCTTTTTTAAAAGGGTTAATTTAGTTCTCCCGCAGGAAGGAGAGAGAGTTTCCGAATGAAAATTAAATTAGCAAGATATGGGCCAATAACAGGCATCCCAAAATTTTTATAACAAATTGATATTATTTGCTAAATATTAGATTAAGCATTCTGGGGAGACTATATGGAAAGTGTTGTTTTCCCTGCGGGAGGTCCATTGTGGGGAATTATTTTATAATTACGGCAAGTTAGTGAGTGCGAAGTATTTCTTCTGTGTGCGATATTTTTTTTCGCATCAAATCTTCTCGAAATCCTTCCTGGTTATCCCATATTTTTTTATCATATTCTGAAACTGCCTGCGGTCCATGTCCACCATTGCTGCTGATCGCTGGATGTTTCCTTCCCCTTTTCTTAAGGCTTCGACGATGAATTTTTTCTCCATCTCTTCTTTAATTTTTTGTTGGGCTATTTTTTTTATCTGTTTAAGTTTTTCCCGGTCGCTGGCCACGACCATTACCTCTTCTTTTCGCTGATGGATAAACTCTTCGGGCAAATCTTCAACTTCTATGAAATCCGAACGGCCGAGAACCATACCCCGGAGGAGGGCATTTTCCAGCTCCCGGACATTACCCGGCCAGGGATAATCCATTAATAGCTGAAGGGCTCTCTCGCTTACTCCGGCGATCTTCTTCTTACAAACCCCCCGATGCTTCTTAAGGAAATGTTCCACCAGCAGGGGAATGTCCTCTTTCTTCTCGCGCAGGGGCGGGATGGGTATGGTGATCACGTTCAAACGGTAGTAAAGATCTTCCCGGAAGGCATCTGCTTCCATAGCCTGCTTCAGGTCTTTATTCGAGGCTGCGATAATCCGGTTATCCACTTCAATGTCTTCCGTGCCGCCAACCCTTTGAAACTTTTGTTCCTCCAGAATCCGCAGAATCTTAACCTGGAGTTCCTTGGGCATCTCCCCGATCTCGTCTAAAAAAAGCGTTCCCTTATCGGCCAGCTCCAGGCGACCCCTTTTTGTCTTCACTGCCCCGGTGAAGGCCCCTTTCTCATGGCCGAATAGTTCGCTTTCGAGAAGGTTACTGGGAATAGCCGCGCAGTTGATGACCACGAAGGGCTTACTCGAGCGGTCGCTCTCATAGTGGATCGCCCGGGCCACCAACTCTTTGCCCGTGCCGCTCTCGCCCTGAATGAGCACTGTGGCCTTCGTTCCAGCTACCTGCTGGATTAGCTGGATGACTTTCTGCATGGCCGAATGATTACCCACGATATTCTGAGGCCCGTAGATGGTCTTCAACTCCTGCCGCAGATCGCGGTTTTCATCTTTCAGCCGGCATAACGACAAAGTCTTTTCGATCAAAAGCTCCATCTCATCCATCTTGATGGGCTTGAGAATATAATCGACCGCCCCTTCTTTCATGGCCTGGACCGCTCCTTCAACGGTTCCGTAAGCCGTGGTGATAATTACGGGCAGCTCGGGTTGGATCCGGCGCACCTCCTGAAGAAGCGTCATGCCGTTCATTCGGGGCATCTTCAGGTCCGTGATCATCAGGGTGATGTCCCTGGCCTTCACCATCCCCAGCGCTTCTTCTCCGTCCCCGCAGGTCAACACCTCATATTTGGGGGTGAGATTAATCTCAAAAATGCGCTGCATGCGGACTTCATCGTCAACGACTAAAATTCGCGGCTTCATAAATCCCCAATTTAAAAATTTGCCACAGAGGGCACAGAGATCACAGAGTTTTAAAACATGATAAAAAAACTAAGAATACGTGTCAAATGCTAAAAGTTTCGAAAGTGATCTTCCTAATTATTTTTTGCAACATTGAGGTCTATTATAAGCAACTTAAGAATTGCCTTTACTTTTATAATGTCTTACCTCTTAGGCCTCTGTACTATTAAAGTTCAATTTCTTTAAATTTTGTTTAGATTTTTTAAAAAGAATTTTATCCGGATTTATTTCCTTTCATCCGTGTTCTAAG
>JASEHN010000416.1 GCA_030018715.1 Thermodesulfobacteriota bacterium
CTGGAATCCCTTGGCCCTTACAACACACCTTTTTTCAAAGAGCTAAAGTGTTACGATGCTTCCATATTTAACCCGGCGACAAGGAGCCTTTGTTTCATGGAAAACATTCTGCAAGAAATAGAGGAAGCATCTCAATTTATTGCCGGCAGGGTCAAAGCAAAACCCTGTGTAGGGATCATCCTGGGAACAGGTCTCGGGGGCCTGGTGGAGAAAATCTTCATCGAGGAATCAATTCCCTACGAAGAGATTCCATACTTCCCCCGCAGTACAGTCGAAGGACATGCCGGCCGCTTAATCTTTGGCCATTGTGCTGATAAGGAAGTTCTGGTGATGCAAGGAAGGTTCCATTTCTACGAAGGATACCTCCTTTCACGGGTAACATTTCCCGTTCGGGTAATGAAAAAGGTTGGAATAAAAACCCTTATAATATCCAATGCCGCCGGCGGCCTGAACCCGCTTTTTTCCGCCGGCGACGTTATGGTCATATCCGACCACATCAATTTTACCGGGCAAAACCCGCTGATCGGTCCCAACCTCGAGGCTTTTGGCCAGAGGTTTCCGGATATGACTGCCGTCTATGACCGTGATTTAATCGCTCTATCCGAACAAGTTGCCCTGGGAAAAAAAATCAAACTACAGAAAGGGGTTTATGTGGGGGTGGCTGGCCCGAGCATGGAAACCCCGGCAGAAACCAGGTTCTTACGGATGATGGGAGCCGATGCGGTAGGAATGTCCACCATTCCCGAGGTTATCGTGGGTGTTCATTGTGGCTTGCACATCCTGGGCTTTTCGGCCATCTCCAATGTCAACCGTCCGGATTGCATGCAACCAGCCCCCTTTGAAGAAATCCTGGCCAATGCCGCCCTGGCCGGAAAGAAAATGATCGGCATCATTGAAGGAGTTTTGGAAAAAATTTAAAGGAGGATCTTTTGAGCCAACAGGTAAAAAAATCTGTGGATTTGATCCTGACCAATGGCACCCTGCTTACCCTTTCCCCTAATTCCGAGCCTATTATCGATGGAGCATTGGCTATCGTTAGCGGAAAGATTGCCGGAATAGGAACTAAAGCTTATGTGGAGAATTCTTTTGTGGCCCCAAGAACCATTGATGTTAGGGGCGGCTTAATCATGCCGGGTCTGGTGAATGCCCATAATCATGCGGCCATGACCTGTTACCGGGGGATGGCCGATGACCTTCCCCTTATGGATTGGCTCAACCGATATATATTTCCCGCTGAGAGCAAATCAGACGGGGATCAAGTTTACTGGAGTACACTCTTAGCCTGCGCGGAGATGATCCGCTCAGGAACCACCATTTTTTGCGACATGTATCTTTTCGAAGACCGGGTAGCTGAGGCAGCCAAAGAAGCAGGGATGAGGGCTATGGTTGGGGAGGTTCTCTATGATTTTCCCTCCCCCAACTACGGCCATCCGGAAAAAGGTTTTGAATATATCGAAGCTTTAATCAACCGCTGGCAGGGAGACCCTCTCATCTCCATCGCCATTGAGCCGCATGCTCTTTACACCTGTTCTCCCATTCTTTTAGGACAGTGCCGGGATTTGGCCGAGTGGTACGGAGTTCCCATGATCATCCATCTGGCTGAGACCAGGAGTGAAGTTGAAGAAGTTTATCAAAAATACGGCACAAGCCCAGTAAAACACATGGAAAATTTAGGACTCCTTTCTCCATCTCTGATTGCCTGCCACTGCGTCTGGCTGACCGATGCCGAAATGGACCTCCTGGCCCGCCGGGGAGTGAAAGTAGTCCATAACCCCGAGTCGAACATGAAGTTAGCTTCCGGGGTTGCTCCTATCCCGGAACTTCTGGCCCGGGGAATTACGGTAGGACTGGGCACAGACGGGTGCGCCAGCAACAACAATCTGGATATGTTCCAGGAGTTGGACTCGGCAGCCAAGCTGCACAAAGTTCACCGGCTGGATCCCACGGTGATGCCTGCGGATGTTGTCCTGCATATGGCTACTCTGGGCGGGGCAAAGGTTTTGGGTCTGGACAAGGAAATCGGTTCCCTGGAAATTGGTAAAAAAGCCGATGTCATCGTTCTGGATTTTAACCGCCCTCACCTCCAGCCTATTTACAATATCGTTTCGCATCTGGTTTATTCGGCCACGGGTGCGGATGTGCGCGATGTGATCATCGACGGGAAACTGGTCATGCAGGACCGCAAACTCCTCACCCTTGACGAAGAAAAAATCCTGCAAAAAATGCAGGAGATCAAGGGGAAAATCCTGCAAAGGGTTTCCCATTGAATCAAGATGCTCCGGCTGATATCCTCATAAAGGAGACCAGCCTCCTTCCATTTCCTAACTCATTTCATTTCATCCCCAGAGGCTGGCTGGCCATAAAAGAATGCCGGATCATAGGGATAGGCTCAGGGGAAGCCCCTTCCCTTCCTGCCTGCTTATATCTTGATGGCCGGGGTTGCCTGACCATGCCCGGTCTGGTAAACGCGCACACCCATGCCCCCATGGCCCTCTTTCGGGGATTGGTCGATGATCTTCCGTTAAAAGTTTGGCTGGAAGAATATATTTTCCCTGCCGAAGGAAGATGGGTGGATGCAGATTTCGTTTACTGGGGAACACTCCTGGCCTGTGCCGAGATGATCCGTTCTGGAACCACTACTTTTGCCGATGGGTATTTTTTTGAAAAGCAGGTAGCCCGAGCAGTAGAACAGGCTGGGCTGAGGGCAACCTTGGGCGCAGGAATTCTGGATTTCCCTACTCCGGACTCTCCTTCCCCGGCCGAATCTTTTAAGAAGGCCGAAGCTTTCCTTCAACAATATAGAAATTCTTCCCTCATCCACCCTGCCCTGTTCCCCCATTCCGTTTACACTTGTTCTCCTTTCCTTTTGGGGCAATGTCGGGATTTCGCGGATCGCTATGACGTTCCCTTGATTATCCATCTTGCCGAAACCAGAAATGAAGTTGAAGAAGTTTATAAGAAATATGGCATAAGTCCAGTAAATTACATGGAAAATTTAGGACTACTTTCTCCATCTCTGATTGCCTGCCACTGCGTCTGGCTGACCGATGCCGAAATGGACCT
This sequence comes from Thermodesulfobacteriota bacterium, assembly GCA_030018715.1. Taxonomy (GTDB): domain Bacteria; phylum Desulfobacterota; class SM23-61; order SM23-61; family SM23-61; genus JAHJQK01. The sequence goes on from JASEHN010000416.1 coordinate 3,064, forward strand.
CCTGGCCCGCCGGGGAGTGAAAGTAGTCCATAACCCCGAGTCGAACATGAAGTTAGCTTCCGGGGTTGCTCCTATCCCGGAACTTCTGGCCCGGGGAATTACGGTAGGACTGGGCACAGACGGGTGCGCCAGCAACAACAATCTGGATATGTTCCAGGAGTTGGACTCGGCAGCCAAGCTGCACAAAGTTCACCGGCTGGATCCCACGGTGATGCCTGCGGATGTTGTCCTGCATATGGCTACTCTGGGCGGGGCAAAGGTTTTGGGTCTGGACAAGGAAATCGGTTCCCTGGAAATTGGTAAAAAAGCCGATGTCATCGTTCTGGATTTTAACCGCCCTCACCTCCAGCCTATTTACAACATCATTTCGCATCTGGTCTATTCGGCCACGGGTGCGGACGTGCGTGATGTCATCATCGACGGCCAATTAGTCATGCAAAACCGCCAACTCCTCACCCTCGACGAAGAAAAAATCCTCCGCAAAGCAAAAGAGTGGCAAAAAAAGATAATCGTAACAGTTTAGCGATTTGAAAAAATGGTATTAAAGCCTTTGTTGAGGGCCGGGGGTTAGAGCGGAACGCGCCGGAAGCATCGGTTG
>JASEHN010000417.1 GCA_030018715.1 Thermodesulfobacteriota bacterium
TCTTAATCATGGTTTTAAAAACTCTGTGATCTCTGTGCCCTCTGTGGCTAATTTATAACTTGACAAAGATTTTCGATTTATGCGAGCATTGCATCACTTGATTTTTTTCCGGTTTTCCTGAATGAGAAACTCAACTGGAGGGAATAAGGCCTTCTTAAAAAAAGTATTTATGTCTTCGGGGTTTCATGGGTGTTAAGTTAATAAGAAGCCGGGATAGGGTACCCTGTCTGTAAGAGCGGGGTAATTTATTGAAAAGGAGGTGATTACTGGCAAATCGTTAAAATGAGGCATGTGTTTTTCTATTTTGTATCCCAATCTTTAATAAGGAGGTAAATCTTATGAAAAAGTTTTCTCTCATTTTGGCGGCGATGTGGATTTTGTCTTTATTATTCTTCAACCCAGCGGAGGCCCAGACAAGGTTGAAATTTCAGAGCCCCTTTGTCCCCGGGACCTGGGACTATATGTGGGGGGAAAATTTTGTAAAGAGGGTTAATGCGCTAGCCGCTGGTCGTCTGGAGATAAAGTTGGAACCCCCTGGTGCCATAGTGCCAGCTTTTGAGATACTTGATGCTGTCCACAAAGGTGTTTTGGATGGCGGGGTTGCCTGGTCTGGCTACTGGGTAGGGAAAAACACGGCTTTTTCCCTATTTGCCAGCGCCACCGGGGGTCCTTTCGGCATGAACAACTGGGATCATGTAGCCTGGATATTTGCTGGTGGCGGCCAGGAGCTATATCGGGAACTCCTTGACAAACTGAAGTATAGGGTTGTCTGGTTTCCTATTTGGAGTGAAATGGCCGAGCCCCTGGGCTGGTTTAAGAAGCCCATTAGGTCAGTTGCCGACCTAAAGGGGCTAAAAATGCGAGCCGCCGGCTTGGCCGCCGACGTTTTCAGAGAGTTTGGTGTGGCAGTAACAACCCTCCCAATGGGTGAAATAATGCCAGCGCTGGAAAGGGGTGTAATCGATGCCGCTGAATTTAGCGACCCCCACAGTGACATGGCTATGGGCTTCCAAGACATTTGTAAGTTCTACCACCTACCGGGGATACACCAGCCCACCGGAGTTGGGGAAGCATACTTCAACAAAGCTGTCTGGGATAAGCTGCCGGCGGACCTCAGGGTGATAATTGAGCTGGCAGCCCACGAGGCTATGATGTTGAACTGGGTGAGGGCATGGGAGATGAATATTAAGGCCCTGGAGGATCTTCAAACAAAGCACGGTGTTACTGTGGTAGAAACGCCCAGGGAGATATTGGTAGAATTCCTAAAAGCCTGGGACAAGGTAGCCGCCCGGGAATCTGCCAAAAACCCCGACTTTGCCAAGGTTTACGAGTCCATGAGAAAGTTTGCCTCGCGACATGTTCCTTACCAGCGAACAATAAATCCAGACTATGCCATTGCTGCTGATTATTATTGGCCGAAGAAGAAATGAAGGGTGGGGCTCTTTCCAGAGCGATGAGCTAATGTTCTAAAAGGGATAGAATTGGGAAGGCAAACCCAAAAGTTTGCCTTCCCAATTCGGAGAATGTTGAGCAAATCTTGCCTGTCATTGCTTCGGGGTTGGGGCCCCTCGCAAGGACAAATAAACCTTCTCAATTTTGATGAAATCGTAAAAAGTCGTCATTCCCGTGAAAACGGGAATCCAGAGAAATCTAACTACTTGAAAATACTGGATTCCTGCTTGCGCAGGAATGACTGATAATAGGCTTTTCAGAATTTTTACGAAATCATTAATTCTGGATTAATAAAGGGGGTATAAATTTGCGTAATATTATCGGGTTTATTGACAGGATAGCCGAGTGGAGCGGAAAGATTTTAGGTTGGCTCATTATCCCTTTAGTTTTGGGGTTGGTCTATGAGGTCTTCGCCCGCTATTTGTTTCATGCGCCAACTGTGTGGGCTTATGAAGTGACTTATATGCTTTACGGCAGCATTTTTATGCTCGGGGCGGCTTATACCCTTTATAAGCAGGCGCATATCCGGACTGACATACTTTACAACAAGTGGACGGCGCGGCGGAAGGGGATTATTGATGCCGTTCTATATCTTTGCTTGTTTTTCCCCGGGATTTTTTTCTTTCTCATACTGGGATGGGATTATGCATCTCATTCCTGGGCGATTGGGGAGACGTCTGACTCGAGTCCGTGGCGGCAGCCCATTTATCCATTTAAAATGGTGCTTCCTGTTTGTGCTTTCCTTCTCTTAGTTCAGGGCGTTTCCGAATTTCTTAAAGCTCTCTACAGCGCTCGTCAGGGGAGGGCTTATGAGTCCTGAAATTCTTGGCTTGTTGTTGTTGGGTGTCCTCCTGGTAGCTATCTTCCTGGGTTTCCCCATCTCCTTCACTCTCATCATCTGCGCGCTTGTTTTTGGTTACATCGGTTTTGGGGAAATCGTCTTTTCCCTGATGGTAATGCAGGCGTTCGGGTTCATGAAAGAAGAGGTTCTGGCGGCGGTTCCCCTGTTTATTTTTATGGGCTATATCCTGGAGAGTGCTGGGCTCATGGAGCGGCTGTTTAAGGGTTTCCAGCTGGTGATGGGACCGGTGAAGGGATCTTTGTATTTGGCGGTTCTGGCGGTAGCTACCATTTTTGCCATGGCCACCGGGATTATCGGCGCTCCGGTGGCCGTCATTGGGTTAATGGCTGTGCCGATTATGATGAAGAGCGGATACGATGTCCGGCTTTCCGCCGGGGTTATTACTGCTGGAGGGTGCTTGGGCATCCTTATCCCTCCCAGCGTTATGCTGGTGGTTATGGGGCCGATTGCCAATGTCTCTGTGGTCAGGCTCATGGCGGGGGCGTTGTTACCGGGAGTGCTCCTTGCAGGCCTTTATATGGTTTACACGATGATAAGATGTTACGTCCAGCCCCACCTGGGTCCGCCTTTACCCACGGAGGAGCGGGCCAAGTCGTATTCTCAGGCATTCCGTGAACTGGCTCTGGGCGTTGTTCCACCTTTTATTCTTATTATGGCTTGCTTGGGGAGCATTTTATTCGGACTGGCGACGCCGACAGAGGGGGCAGCGATGGGCGCCTTTGGGGCTGTGGCGCTCGGTCTTGCCAACCGGCGACTTAACTGGAAGAAGGTAATAGAGTCAACCAGGTCTACTGTAGTGATCTCCAGCATGGTCCTTTTTCTGGGGATGGCTGCCAATGTCTATGGAGCGGTCTTTTCCCGCTTGGGGACGTCCACCATGATCATTGAAGCCTTAATGGCTTTGCCCCTGCCGCCCATTGGGGTGATTATCCTCCTTATGGTGTTCATCTTCCTCCTTGGTTGGCCTTTAGAATGGCCGGCTATCGTGTTCATCTTTCTGCCTATGTTTCTTCCAGTAGTAACAGCGCTTGGTTATAACCCGCTGTGGTTCTGCATCCTTGTGGCGGTGAATTTGCAGACGGCTTTTCTCTCCCCTCCAGTAGCGCTGGCGGCTTACTATCTGAAAGGCGTGGCGCCTAATTTTGAATTGTGGGACATTTATGCAGGGATGGTCCAATTTATGGTTCTGCAACTGGTGGGCTTAGCTATCGTCCTCTTTTTTCCCCAAATAGTCCTCTGGCTTCCCAAATTAATGTTTGGTTAACTGGGGGGTCATTTCTAAGCTTGATGGTCTCGTAAAAAGTCGTCACTCCGGTGAAAACCGGAGTCCAGAGAACTT
>JASEHN010000418.1 GCA_030018715.1 Thermodesulfobacteriota bacterium
TAAGCCGTCGGCCATTTAGAAAGCCTGCGAAGATGGGCGGCGGAAAAGCCGTCCATTACTCATTTTTAACTGTTCACTATAAAAAGAAGGAGGTTGAAAAAGAATGCCTTCTCTCCTGAGCAATGTTCGCATCATCGACCTTTCACGCATGCTCGCCGGTCCCTATGGGTCCATGCTTTTAGGCGACCTGGGCGCAGAAGTAATCAAAATCGAGGAACCCCAGGGAGGGGATTTCACCCGCACGCCGGTGCAATACCACATGGGGGGGATCGGGGCTTACTTTTTAGCGATCAACCGCAATAAAAAATCCTTGACCCTGGACCTCACCACTCGCCGGGGGAAGGAAATTTTTCATGGTTTAGTAAAAGTCTCCGACGTGGTCTTTGATAACCTTCGGCCCGCAGTCTTGAAAAAGATCGGAGCGGATTATGAAACTCTCAAAGAAGTGAACCCGAAGATCATTGCTTGCTCCATAAGCGGATTTGGTCAAGACGGGCCGGACAGGGATCTTCCGGCCTATGACCTAACCATCCAAGCTCGGGGAGGGGGGATGTCCATCACCGGAGAGAAGGAGGGCCCACCCGTGCGCATGGGTTTGCCCATGGGAGACCTGGCTGGGGGGATGTTCGCTGCCTTAGCCATTGCTGCCGCTCTCTTTGACCGGGAGAGAACGGGCCAAGGGCGCCGGTTGGACATTAGCCTCTTGGACTGCCAGGCATCCCTTTTGACCTACATGGCCACGTACCATTCCATCGGGGGGCTGATCCCCAAACCCCAGGGGGCTTCTCATGAAACTTTGGTCCCCTACCAATCGTTCAAGACCAAAGACCTGTACCTGGTGGTGGCCTGCCCTACCGAGAAATTCTGGCAGTCTCTGTGCCGGGCGCTCGGCAGGCAGGACCTCATGAGCCATCCCCACTTCAAAGACGGCCTGCAGCGGATCATCCACCGGGAAGAACTCTATAGGCTGCTGCAGGAAATTTTTATTACCAAAACCGTTGACGAATGGATGGAGGCTTTAAGACGAGATGATGTTCCCAGTTCGCCGGTGAATACGCTCGACCGGGTCATGGCCGACCCCCAGCTCCTCCATCGTCGGATGATCGTCGAGGTCGAGCATCCCACTTCCGGAAAATTTAAATGCGTAGGGAACCCGGTCAAAGCCTCGGACGCCAAGGAAACCTTCAACCATCCGCCGCATCTCGGTGAACATACGGAAGAAGTCCTCTCTCAATATTTGGGGATGACTCCGCAGGAGATCCAGCAACTTAAAGAAGAAAAAGTTATTTGAACGGAGGCCAAGATGGAAGAGAATCTCTTGATCGTGGAAAGAGAAGACCGACTCTGTACCATTACCTTAAACCGCCCCGAACGTCGGAATGCCCTTTCCCCCTATTTGCTCTACCAGCTTTCTGAAACCCTGAACCAGCTTCAAGCAGAGGGTGAGATCCGCTGCGTTGTTTTACGGGGGGCTGGGGATAAGGCTTTTTCATCGGGCTATGACATCACGGCCATCCCCACGGACGTCACCCCGGAGGTGATGGAGGCCTTGAGAAAAAAGAATCCCCTGCAGATGGGCCTCGAAGCCATCAAGGACTTTCCATATCCGGTGATTGCCATGATCAATGGCATGGCTTTTGGAGCAGGATGTGAACTGGCCTTGACCTGCGACATTCGCATTGCCGCGGATACGGCCCGGCTGGGAATGCCCCCAGCCAAGCTCGGCATCGTCTACATGCCGGACGGAATCATGCGCTTTGTGAACACTGTCGGGCTGGCTAACGCCAAGGAGATCTTCTTCACCGGTCGTTACTACCCCGCCTTACGGGCGAAAGAGATGGGGCTGGTGCATTATGTGCTCCCGCTCGATCAGATTGTTTCATTCACGAAGGAGATGGGGCGGGAGATCGCTGAAAATGCCCCTCTTTCCTTGAAGGGGATGAAGACGATCTTCAACACCTGCTTCAAACATCAGAAGATGGAACCTGAAGACATGCAGAAAATCGAGGCTCTGGTGGCCCAGGCCTTTAACAGCGATGACTTGAAGGAAGGGCAGAAAGCCTTCCTGGAGAAGCGTAAACCCGGATTCAAGGGACGTTGAGAAAGGAGTTCGTCATGGAAATAACCAAGGAACTTTCCCGGTATATTTCCCAAATGCGTTACCCAGAATTGCCGCCGGAGGTCGTGGGACAAGCCAAACTTTGTTTCCTGGATTGGCTGGGCGTGACCCTCGGTGGGTCGGGGGAACCTCTAATAAACATTCTCTGGCAATTGCTTGAAAGCCAAGGGGGAAACCGTCAAGCTACAGTCATTGGCCGGAAGGAAAAGACTTCCCTTCTCCATGCGGCTCTGATCAACGGTTCGGCCTCCCACGCTCTCGATTTCGATGATGTCCATTTCCAAATGATGGGCCATCCCAGCGTTCCCGTCTTCCCAGCCCTTCTGGCTTTGGCAGAGTGGAAGAGATCTTCCGGCAAAGATTTCATCACAGCTTTCATCGCCGGGTTCGAAACCGAATGCCGCATCGGGGCCATGCTCTATCCTGATCATTATATGGCCGGCTGGCACGCCACGGGGACAATCGGGCATTTTGGGGCAGCAGCAGCCTGCGCAAACTTGCTTCGCCTTAACCTTTCACAAACAATCAATGCTCTTGGGATCGCCGGGACCCAGGCAAGCGGCCTGCAGCAGGTTTTCGGCAGCATGTGCAAACCTTTCCACGCGGGCAAAGCGGCTATGAACGGGCTCTTGGCTAGTCTTCTTGCAGAGAGAGGCTTTACAAGCTCCCAGGAGATGATCGAGGGGGAGAAAGGCTTCTCGAGAGTTTTTTCCCCGAAATATGACCCCTCAAAGGCACTAGAAGGGCTGGGGAAGAAGTATGCTGTTCAAGAGGTCATCTTCAAACGCCACGCTTCCTGTTACGCGACTCATGCCCCGATCGAAGGAATTCTGGCCATCAAAGAGGAATATCCGTTAGCCCCGGATCAAGTGGAGGAGATTCGCCTGAAGGTCTCCCCCCTTGCTCCGGAAGTTGCTGGGAAGTCAGCACCCCAGACCGGTTTGGAGGGGAAATTCAGCGTGCCTTTCTGCGTGGCTCTCGCTCTTGCCGACGGCGATACCGGCGAAGCCGCCTTCCTTGACGCCAAAGTGCACGATCCCCGCCTCATCGCCATTCGGGACATGGTTAAAATTGAGTCTGAGGCCAGCCTCTCGCTTAATCAGTGCATTGTGGAAATCCAGATGGCCGATGGAAAACTCCATCACAAGGAGGTGGACATTCAGGAGCTTTCCAGGGACCGGGGAAAAACCCTCCAGTCATTGACGCGGAAGTTGCGCAGCCTAGCTTCTCCCATTCTGTTATCTCCCCGGGTTGACGAACTCTCGAAAAAAATCCAGCAATTAGAAGAAATCTCGGAAATGGGCGAAATTACCGTTCTGGCTGTCTGCTGATCAAAGACCCTGAAGGAAGAATCCCAAGAAATGCGGCAAGTCACCTCTACACGAGTCAAATCGTTGATCGTCAACCCCGATTTGGGTATCTTAACGAACAAGCACAAATTCAACGTGATCTTGCCCAATGGATTCCTCCTTTCTTTAGTAGGAGTGCCCCTGCAAACAAATTATGCAAATAAATTAGGAAGGAATCCGT
>JASEHN010000419.1 GCA_030018715.1 Thermodesulfobacteriota bacterium
TCATAGTTTTAAAACTCTGTGATCTCTGTGCCCTCTGTGGCTAATTTTAATTTAAAAGTTTGTAGCCCTTGGAAAATTGCCCACACCGTGAGAGCGCAAGTCGCCAGGCGTTAGGGCACTACCAACCCGCCTTGCGCCTTACGGTCTTTATATTATCCTGTTTTCCAAAAAAGAACCCTGGTTTTCCTTCCCTCTCTCTGAACCACCGCCTGCACCACGGCCCGGGCATCGCGATAATGTCCGAGCACATTGACGGAAAAGAAATTACTCCCCACAGTGATCTCGCTGCTGACCTCCGGGTAAACCTGATCCCAACCCGGAACGGAACGGAGATCTTCGCCTTTGCGAAAGGGCTTTTCCCGGCGGTAATCCAGCACAGCCTGGGCCATAGAGCGGTCCACTCTCTGGGAAAGGCTTATGAGAACCGGAAGGCTGGCCGTGTTAATGTTAATTTTTCTGTCGGAATAGATGGTTAAGTATTTCTCCAGCCCTTCCCGTTCATCAGTTCCCTGGAAGGTGGAAACGTCCATTTCCTTAATCAGCAGTAATTCTCCAAGAGAATCCAGGGGCCCGTTCTTTGGGGCGTAGGGGCGTTTCAGGTTTATATAATATTCCCTTTCTGCCCCCTGGGGTCTTTTCTGATCGTCGGGGTCAAGCCAATCCAGGAGCGCATCGACTTTCTTCGGGTCGTGTCCCAAAAGAGCAAGGAGACGGTCCAGTTGGTTTTTCTTCTTCTGGTCCACATTCCCGTATTGATCAATCAGGCCATTTAGATTAATTTTTGCGCTCTCGTCGATAATCTGCCCGGCAAAATGACCCTCATTGAAAAGCTGGGAAGAAAAAACTGCCAGAACCTCGAACTTGGCCCATCTCTCATCCAGGGCGTCATAGGATGGCTCATCCTCCTGGATCAGGGCCCGGGCAATCTCCACTCCCGACTGGGCGATGTAGGATGCCTGGGTCAGGTCCCGGAAATTACCGGCCAGGTTGGCCTCCACCCGCATGGCCCGGTTGAGTTCCAGGCCCGTAACTACGAGGAGGGTGAGGATGAGCAGGGTCAACACCAGAGCGACCCCCTTCTGACTTCCCGGCCAATCAGAAATCGAATTCACCTGCTTTACCCTCTTTCTCCGGCCAATGGTAAAAAGACCTGGCTGCGAAAGGTATGAACCTGGTTATGAGAATCTTCCAGGGATAAAAGAATCTCTATCCGCACCGGAAGTTCATGGCGATGAACTCCTTCTGATGAATTCCATTCTTTTTGCTTTCTCCCTTGCTGGTCGAAGTATAAGAAACTAAGCCCGCGCACACCGTCACAGACCGCCAGTTTTCGTCCTCCCCGCAACAAATCTCCGTCCACGGCCTCATCCTGACGTCGAAAAAGGGTAAGCCCCTTCCCTCCCGGCTCATGATCCAGAAAATATCCTATCTCCAGGATTTCTCCCCTGCCTTCTTGAATACTGGCATAGGGGTGAGCTAAAGATGTGAAATCCAATCGATCCTGGAAATAATCGCCTGTCCTGGCTGTCTGCCCTATTAACCCGTATTGAAAAGCCTGAGGTCGCCCCCCCTGAATGGATATGAAGCTTCCTTTCAACTCCACTGTCATTCTCTCAAGGATCAACCTGCCTTGCTGGATGACCTCCGCACGATCTCCAGCATTGGCCATGACCATCATGGATTGGTTAAAAGTCATGTAGAGAAGGGAAAAGACTACGGACATGATGGCCAGGGTCATCAGGATTTCAAATAAGGTAAAGCCGTTTTTTCGCATCATAGTCTGTTTAGTCTATCTGGTCTGCCTGGTCATTTGGTCTATCATGGCGAAGCGCCCTGGCCCCCGGACCTGCTCGGGTTCCCCAATTTCATCTTTTGGCAAAAAAGGCCGTAAGCTCCAGACTGCGTTCCTGCCTTCCTTCCATCCAAAAAACCCGGACCTGGGCCTTCCGCAGGTTCAGCACTTCCGTCAGCGAAACAACCTGCTCCCATCTAAACATAGGAAATTCCTTCCCGCCAGTTCCGGAGGTTTTTTGGGGCTCGGAAAAACCAATGCTTTCTAACTCAGCCATCTTCTCCTTGGCCAGCAAGGTGGCTAGAGATATCTGGCTTGCTTCATCAACCAGGCGGACGCTGCTAACTTGGGACCGCAAAAAGGCGACAGCAACCAGAGAGAGGATGGCCAGGGCAATCATTACCTCCAGAAGAGTGAAGCCGGCAGGTCTTCGGCAGAATGCGCTTTTAAGGATCATCCCTTCAACCGTTCCATATAGCCAGCAGCCACTTCGATTTTCCCGCCCAGGGGATTTACGAAAATAGTAAACACCTCTTTTTCGCTTTTTTTAAGGTGAATCGTGCATTCCTCAGCCCACCCTGTTGGCGAAAATTCCACATGGGCCGCTCCTTCATGAACTTTGCCCCGTTCCGGGTGGTAAACATCCAAAAAAATCACTCCCTCCGGGAGGTAATGGATCTGCCCCTGAGAAGATGGATCCCGGGAAAATTTCCCCCTTTCACCTTCCCGGGTCACCCAAAAAGCGTTTTCCTTTATATCTATATTCAGGCGGTACTTATGTTTCGTAGTGGCGGCCTGATTCTGAGCATACCGCAGACTCCCGGCAAAACTCAGAACCGCTCTTTTCATATCCCGGGGCATGATGAATTCACGAAAGTTCGGAAAAGTCAGGAGAAGTATAAACCCCAGGAGAAGAAGAACGAGCATTAATTCAACAAAAGTAAAACCCCGGCTGTAACCGGGAAGTTTACCTTTCGATGTCCTGATTTTCACCCTCCCCGCCTTCTTCCCCATCGGCTCCCAGAGACTTAAGGTCAAAGTCCTTGTTTTTCGCTCCGGGGGAGAGATAAACATAAGGCCTTCCCCACGGATCCAGCGGAATCTGTCCCTTTTCCAGGTAACCTCCTTCCCGCCAGCTTTTTGGAATCATCCCCATGGTTGGTTTCTGTACAAGAGCCTCCAGCCCCTGTTCGGTGCTGGGATAGGCCCCGTTGTCTAACTTATAAAGTTTTAAAGCCGCCTCCAGGTTTTCAATCTGCAGCCTGGCTTTTGTTCTTTTGGCTTCTTCTGTTCTACCCATAAATCGAGGAAGAACGAGTCCGGCCAGAATGCCCAGAATGACAATGACCACCATGAGTTCGATCAGGGTGAATCCATTCTTTCTCAAGGGAAGAATCCTCCTTTTGGAGAAGGGGATTTTTACATTTCCTTGCTTATTATTCTTAACCATAAAGATCATTTTCCCCCCAATTCCGTTTCTTCACCGGACAATCTGGCTCATTTCCAGGATGGGCAGGAGCACAGATAGGGCAATGAACCCAACCCCTAACCCCATAATCAGGATCATTACCGGCTCCAACAAAGACATCAGACTCCGCAAGTCTGCCTCGATTTCGTTTTCCAGAGTCGCCGCTACTTTTTCTAACATCTTCCCCAGCGTACCGCTCTTCTCTCCCACGGAAATCATCTCCAGAACCAGAGAAGGAAAGAAGGCAGTCTGTCTAAGCGTAAAAGACACCTCTTCTCCTTCCCGGATTTTTTCCCGGGCCCTAATTAGCGCTTTCGTTAGCATCCGGTTTTCCACCACACCCTGAGAAATCTCCAGGGCCTGGAGCATAGGTAATCCCC
>JASEHN010000420.1 GCA_030018715.1 Thermodesulfobacteriota bacterium
AGTATTTTCAAATGCTTATAAATACCCTGGACTCCGGTTTTCACCGGAGTGACGATTTTTTACGAGATCATCATACTTTACCGGTAAAAAAATAGGAAACGTAAAACTTTTTAAAAACGAGTTATTTTGAGCAGAATGTTTCCTTTGTTCCGGGCATCCAGCGGTATTGAAAATATTCTAAATAGCGCCTGGCTTTATTTCAGTTCCTTCAAATGGCAGGTATCATTGAGGCAACGTAGAAAAACCATTTTCGCAGAGCATTCAATTATATTTATCGCTGCCGTATCCTGACGCAACCGCCGGAAATGATTCAGGGGCATCCCCAGTGCCCGGCAAATAATCGTTAGATTCACAAAACTATGGGCCACAGCCGCCACTGTATCTTCGGGATGTTCCCGGATCATTCTCTCGACCGCAGCCCAGGCCCGGAGTTGTAGCTCACCTAAAGATTCTCCTTCGGGAAGTCGGGCTGATGCAGGATGCTCAATCCATTTCCTCAAAAAATCCGGGTAATTATTCCGAAGGTCTTCAGCGGTCAGCCCTTCCAGGAGGCCTTGATTTAACTCCTTCAATTCTTCCACAATGCTTATTGGACAACAATGGTAACGGGCTATTTGTTCGGCAGTCTGGCGGGCGCGGATTAATGGGCTGGTGTAAATCTTTGCCAGTGTGGCCTGCTTAAGATATTCTGCCAGATGTTTTGCTTGCGACATTCCCTTCGGGCTAAGCTCGATGTCCGAAAATCCCTGAAATTTACGGGATTCATTCCATAAAGTTTCTCCATGGCGGATGAGGATTAATCTCATGGCCGCCTTTTATTTCCTTTCGTCCAAATAAAATTATATGATCGCAACAGCTTAGCCCTTTGAAAAAATAGCTAAACTTCAATGTAAAATGCAAAATTGATGATCTCGTAAAAAAGTCGGCAAAAGAGTCATTGCGAGTCCGCCTAAGGCGGACGAAGCAATCTCGTTTTTATAAGTCCTTGAAAATACGGGATTGCTTCGTCGTCCCGTATTGGCGGAACTCCTCGCAATGACGAAAACGGAACTTTTTACGAAGCCATCAAAATTTAAATTGAAAATTTCAAAATGAAGGGCAATTTTCCGTGAAATGGACAATTTTCATTTTTCAAAGAAATTTAGCTGTTCTTTTCAAAACGCTAAATTGTACCTATGATCTTGGGGAGGCTGGAGATGCTCGATCGGAATCGCCTGAATCTTTTTTGAAGGTTTCCAACAACTGCAAATGCATTTCGATGGTGGCCTTCAAAGAAGCCTCTAATTGTGCTCGCTGCCGTTGGAGCTGATTGATTTCAGCCTCCACCTGCAAGGTCTGGGCATGGGCGCTATCAACGATCTTACGGGCGTTTCCTTTAGCCTCTTCGATGATCAATTCCCCTTCTTTGCGGGCGTTGTTTTTCATCTCCTCGGTGATCCGCTGTACAGATACCAGGGCATTGCGCAATTCTTTCTCTTCTGCCTCGAGTTCATTAATCCTGGCCATTTTACGGCGTTCTTCATCACGTAGCTGGCTGTTTTCCTTAAGTAATTCCTCAAACTCGTTGGCCAATAGGTCCAAAAAATTATCCACCTCAACCATATCAAACCCTCTAAACCGCACACGAAACTGCTGCTGCTGAATGTCTAACGGAGTGATTTTCATAGCCTTATTCCTCCTCTTTTCGTGGGCCTAAAATCCTACAGGGTTCTGCACTTCCCTTTGGGAAGGCGAATAACAGTGAATGTAATTTGATAGTAGGAAGTCTCCCCTTAAAAGTCAAGACCTGTTTGGCGCCAATGGACCAAACTTTCTATCACAACTGGATAACCTATAAGGATAAAGTTTTTATAGTTGACTAACCCTCTTCCATTCAGTAGACTGCCTCTTAATGGAAATCCACAGTTTAGGGTTCCAATTATGAGATTTGATTAACCACTTAAGACTAATACCAGGAGGGATATATGCAAAAGCCTATAGGGATCATCGGAGGGGGAAACATGGGGGAAGCTTTGATCGCCGGCATTACTCACTCCGGTCTTCTATCCCCCGGGGATATTCTATTTTACGAACCCCGGCCTGAGCGAAAAAATTTCCTTCAACAAAAATTTGGCGTATCTCCTGCGGAAAGCAACCCGGCATTAGTCAAAAATGCTCCCACGTTGATCCTGGCTGTTAAACCCCAATCCGTTCCTGAAGTGCTCTTGGAAATTGCCCATGTGCTAAAACCCCATCACCTTCTTATATCCATTTGCGCCGGTGTCGCCCTCGATTTTATCCAGTCCTTCTGCCATGCCCCCATCCGCATGATCCGGGCTATGCCCAACACTCCCGCCCTTATACAAAAGGGAGCCACGGCCCTGGCTCCTTCCCCTGCTGTCAAGCCAGAAGATTTATCCACTGCCGAAGCAATCTTTCGGGCCGTAGGGATAACGGTAATCGTCAAAGAATCGCAGATGGACGCGGTTACTGGATTAAGCGGCAGCGGCCCGGCATATATTTTTGCAGTCATTGAAGCCTTGGCTGCCGGAGGGGTTAAAGAAGGACTTGCTCAGGATATAGCTTTGACTCTGACGACCCAGACAGTCCTGGGGGCGGCTTTTTTGATCCAGGCCACGGACAAACATCCCGCCACTCTTCGCGATCAAGTCTGCACCCCGGGCGGAACGACTATGGCCGGCCTTTATGCCATGGAGGAGGGAGGATTTCGTCTGGCTCTGATGAATGCGGTCATTGCCGCAACCCAGCGGTCCAAGGAACTCGGGGAAGCTCTGATGAAAACTTCGGTTCCTCTTCCATCGTCCCCACCGAAAAAGACTGCAAACCGCCCCCCTTCCCATATTCATGGGGATAAAATGAAAAAAGACTCTAAGAAAAAACCAGGTAATCTTAGGGTAGCTCGAAAGCTTCGCTGATCGCTTTTACCGCTTCCGGTAGAAGGGTCTCGTCGATCACGCAGGAAAGTGTGGAAATGGAAGTACTGATGGCTAGGATGTTTATCCGGGCATTTCCCATGGCGGTAAACATTGTCCCGGCAATGGAAGGTTTCTCCCGGAAATGAGGACCGAAGATAGAAATAATTCCAACCGGTGAGTGGTGAGTTATTTTCTTTTGACCCACGGAAGGGTGTAGGCCATTGAGGATTTTTAAGGTTTCTTCCAAATCCTTGCAGTCTATACAAAAAATAATATTTCCGTAGCCATGTTGATCGACGGTTTGCACGACGAATTGAATGTTTATCCCTTCTTTTCCCAGGGCGCCAAGAATTTCCCCCGCCAAACCCGGTCGATCCGGAACGGACATTACCCCAACTTGAGCCAATTGTTTGTTCTGAAGAATCCCCCCTATTTTTATTTTTCCCATAAACCGGAAACTTTCTTAAGCGATCTCCAAGCAAAGCCAATTCTACCGATCATGGTAAGCCTTGTTTTGGGCAAAGTCAATATTTCTGATGACTCTTTCATCCTTCACGATATTTTCCCAAACTCAATCTGCCCTGAGGTTAGCGGTTCCTTTTTCGCAGAATTCCTCTTGAGAAAAAAATATCTTTTAAGATTCAATGATTCATTGATGATGATCTCGTAAAAAGTCGTCACTCCGGTGAAAACCGGAGTCCAGAGAACT
>JASEHN010000421.1 GCA_030018715.1 Thermodesulfobacteriota bacterium
CCTGAAAAGTCGTCAATCACGTACTTTTCGAACAAAGCCTAATTTTTTTCCTTTAACCTATCACCTATTACCCATTACCTATTACCTATTACCTATCTTTTTTCACCTCCTTCTCTTTGATCCTTAAACCTTCTTGACGAAGTGTTTTCCCAGCAGGCCGCTGGGCCGGAAGCAGAGCATGAGAACGATGATGGCGAAAGCCACCACTGATTTAAAGGATAAAGAGATATATCCTCCAAATAGATTTTCCACCACCCCCAAGATCGCTCCTCCTACGGCGGCTCCGGGCAGGCTGGTCATCCCCCCGAGCACGGCAGAGGCAAAGGCCTTCATCATCGGATCCATCATCATCACCGGCTCCAAAACATAGAGGGAGGCGATGAGCATGCCGGCCACTGCTCCGGTTAAGGAACTGAGCGCCCAGGTAAAGGAAAAGATGCGCTTGGTGCGGATGCCCATCAGGCGGGCCACCAGGCGATTCTGCTGGGTGGCCCGCATGGCCGTGCCCAGCTTGGAATACTGGAAGAAAAAGAAGAGAAGGCTCATCAAGATCAAGCAGACAATGATCGTCCAAAAATTGATCTTACTGATGACCAGGCCAAAAAAGTCATAGGTTTCAAATCCTGAAATGGGGAAAGGCATGGCGCGTTGATCTGGCCCCCATTTCCATCCGGCAAACCCCATGAGGATCATCTCAAAGCCCAAGGTGATGATTATCATGCCAATTACCGTGGGATTTTTTGCCGGCCGCAAAAAAGCAAATTCCAAAAAAATCCCCAGCATCGCGGCAAATAGTAAAGTCAAAAGCAGAGCAAGGGGGAATGAAAGCTGGTAACTTTCCAACAGGGCAAAGGCTATGAAGGAACTGATCATGGCCATTTCCCCCTGGGCGAAATTTAACACATCCGAGGTCTTATATATAATGACCATGGCCAGAGCCAGGAGAGCATAACAAAAACCCACAGCCAACCCACTGATAATTAATTGCCCCAGCATTCTTCCTCCTCGTTTTTCTATACGGACGCAGATACACGCAGAAAAAAATTAAAGAATTTTTAAATATAAATCCTGAAAATCTGCGTTCATCTGCGTCCAATTAAATTAAAAAGGGTACGTCTTCCAGTATTTTTTAATACGCAGCCAGATTCCAAAAATCCCCAGGGGTTCGAAAATGACGATCAGGATCATGATCAATCCATAGGCGATGATGGCCACATTGGATATGCCGCCCATGGTCATGTATTTTTCTGAAAAATCCACCAGGATGGCCCCCATGACCGGGATATCCTGGATGGCCTGAAGTTTGACGTCCAAATAAGTCATGAGCGTTGCCCCGGCAATGGAGCCCATGATCGACCCCAATCCTCCGATGACCACCATGACCAGGAAGGTGATGGACATGATGAGATGGAACCCTTCCGGATTAATAAAGCCCAAGATAAAGGCGTAGAGTCCCCCGGCGATCCCTGTGTAGAAGGCGCTCACCGCAAAAGAGAGGGTTTTGTAATAGGTAAGATTGACCCCCATGGTCTCGGCAGCCACATCGCTGTCGCGAATGGCGATAAAGGCTCTTCCGACCTTGGTCTTAAATAATTTAAGGGCCCCGATGGTCAAGAGGATTCCGATGCCCAAAATGATGTAATAGAAATGCAAATCTTTCATCGGCGTTCCGAAGAAATAAAGCTTGGGCGCTTGAATCCCCATGCGCCCACCAAAAAATTCCGTATGTTTGATCACCGTGGTCGCGGCCATCCCGAAACCCATGGTGGCGATGGCCAGGTAAGGCCCTTCCAGGCGCAAAGAAGGGAGGCCGAGGAGAAATCCAAAGCCGGCGGAAATGAAAGCAGCCAAGGGCAGGGCGATAAAAAGCGGGAACCCCAGGTTGGCCACGAACATAACCGTTGTAAACGCCCCGATGGCAAAGAACCCGGCATGACCCATGGATATCTGGCCGGTGAAGCCCACCAGGATGTTCAGGCCGATGGCCACGATGCAATGGATGATGATCAGATTGAGCAGATAAACAGACAACCCCAGGATATGCGTCTTGGCCACAATCAAGGGTAAAAAAATGAGAAAGGCAAAAAAGAGAAGGGAACAGACCAATATGGTCCTGCTCTTGAAGAGTTCAATATCATCGTAATAAGATCTTTTAATATCCAATCTTCACACCCCGCCATTTAGAATAGTCCATAGTGGACGATTTCTTTAGAGCGAGGTGATTCTATACAATTCACATGAAAAATTGCAAGATATTTTTTGATGATCTCGTAAAAAGTCAGAATTCCCTTCATTATGTCATTCCGGCCCCGATTTTCATCGGGATAAACTCCAGCCGGAATCCAGTAAATTCAAGCAGTTCTGTCCGCCTGAGGCGGACTGCTTTCGCAGGAGTGACAGTTTTACGACTTTTTACGAGACCATCAATGATTGTTTGCATAAAACTAAATTCATACAAAAGGTTTTTGTTTTAAAAACTCAGGAAACTCCACAATTAGATATTCCTTGAGCCATCATGAAAAATGCCTTATATTGTACGGAATGAAATTCGACCTCCAGCCGCAATCGCCCTATAACCTTACCCGCTGTGCCTTGATTTTCAGCCAGTTCCCTCTGGATGGAACCGATGTGTGGATTCCCGCCCGGGAAATTCTTCCGGCCCAGTATCGCCGGCTTTACACCGTGGAAAATGAACTCATCTTGGCCATTGTGGAACAGGGCAATGATTCGCGGCTGATCGTGCGCACCCATCCATCCCGCCCCAAGAAACTTGCCTCCTTCCGATCCATGATCACCTGGCAGTTTCATCTTGAGGCTCCTTTAAAAGCATTCTACAAACGAGCCAGAAACCACCCTTTCTTCCACCCCATCCTTAAAAACCTTTACGGGGTCAAGCCCCTGCTTACGCCGACTCTCTATGAAATGGGCGTCATTGCCATCACCGAGCAGCAAATCTCTTACCCGGTGGCCGTGAAGATGCGTTCCCGGCTAATCGAAGCCATGGGACAAAAAATAGTTTTTGAAGGAAGAACTTACAGAGCTTTTCCCACAGCGCAGTCAATAGCGGAATGCCAGGTCAATGATCTGCGCGCCTTTTCTTTTTCCGGCCGCAAGGCAGAATACATCCTCGACTTTTCCCGTAAGATAGCCGACGGGAGCTTTAATCTGGAGAGTCTGCGCGATCGGGGCAACGAAGAAGTGATCGTTGCTCTCACCTCCCTTCGGGGTTTTGGACGATGGAGCGCCGAGTATCTTCTGACTCGCGGATTGGGGCGGTCCGATGTCTTTGCCGCAGATGATTTAGTGGTCCAAAGGCTCGTGGGAAAATACCTGGGTCCCGGCCACCGGGTTACCGCCAAAGAATGTCGGAAAATTATGGAAGAATGGGCCGATTACCAAAGGTGGGCGGTCTTCTACCTCCTCTGCGCCTCCCGCCTGAAACTGATCAGTTAGCAATTATTTGTTTTCCGTTTTTTGTTTTTCGTCTTTCGTCTCTCGTCCTTCGTTATTTCACTCCGCATTCCGCACTCCGCATTCCGCATTCAACTGTCCAGCACTTTCCGGGCTTTGCTTACCAGGGCCTCCAAAGAAAAAGGTTTCTGGATAAAATTTGCCCCTTC
>JASEHN010000422.1 GCA_030018715.1 Thermodesulfobacteriota bacterium
GTCTCCACTGATCAGGGGTATGGAATGGTCTAGGGCTTTGAAGATCTCCACTTTTTGAAAAGATGTCTGCCTGGAGGCCAAGGAAAGAGTTTCGGTTAGAATCTTATTCAGGTCAATATTTTCAATCTGCAGCTTTCTTTGGCGGGCAAAGTCCAGGAGGCCGCGGACTATGTCCCGGCATCGAGTGGCCTCCTTGGCAATCATCTCCAGCTCTTCCTTCCGGGAATCAGCACTTCCCAATTTCTCTAAAAGCATGTAGGAGTAGAGAAGGATCGTCCCCAGGGGATTGTTGATCTCGTGAGCGACCCCGGCGGCAAGCTGCCCCACTGAGGCCATCTTTTCCGACTGGATCAGCTGCTGCTGGGCCTCCCTCAGTTCCTTATGAGAGTGAGCCAGCCGATTCAGGTTCTCTTCAAGCTGATCGATCAGGTAAGGGAGGCACATCTCATTCTCGGCCAGACCCCAATAAACCGCGCTGGCTTTTTCCTGGCAGGAGCTGTACCCGCAGGCCCCGCAGTTCAGCTCGTCATCCGTATGAATTTTATTCGTTCTCCTGAGAATTTCCCGGATGATTGCATAGCTGGGTGTGGGCAAGCGGTGGTCTTCGCTGCTGAAGGTCCGGCTCAGGTCAACCTTGCGGTATTTACGCATGTCCGCCAGGTGCCTGGCCTCCCTTTCTTCCGTTAACTTTTTCTTAACATAGTTGGCCACCGACTCCTTGCGGGCAAAAACCGAAAGTCCATTGGGATAAGCCGGGCCGTTGATACAACCTTCGCAGAAAAGCAGATCCAGAAATTTAACCTCCACGGCGTCTTCCAAAAGCTCGTTTAAAATCTGGGTGCAGGCCTCTTTGCCCTCGGTCACCAGAACTTGATTTTGGCAGATGTCTTCCTTGAGCTCGGCGCTGCGCAGCAACCCTCCGGGAACCGGAAAAATGCGCCCCAGCCTGGGTACAGGCCCATCCGCATCGCTTTCCAGGAGTTTTTCTACGTCAATCCCGGCTTCTTTGAACATTCGCTCCAACTCTTCAAAAGTAAGCACCGCGTCCACGTCCCCGGCAACTTCTGGATCTTCAATTTCCGCCTTCTTGGCAATACAGGGCCCGACGAAGACCATTTTGGCTTCCGGACAGTAAACTCGCTTGATGATCCGGCCCATAGCCGCCATGGGAGAAACAATCGGCGACAGACTTGGAACCAGTGAAGGAAAATACTTCTTGACATAAAGGACCAGCGCCGGACAGGGGGACGAGATAACCAGTTTGTTTCCGTTCCGGCGCATTAAGCGGGCATGGGCCTTAGCCACCAGATCAGCGCCAAAGGCCACTTCCATGACCTCAGTGAAACCTAAGGCTTTGACGGCTGAGATGATCTGTCCCGGCCTGGCTTGCGGAAACGCCGCAGGAAAAGAAGGGGCCAGGCAGGCGATGACTTTGGCGTTGTTCCAGAAAAGCTCCTTAACGATCCCGGTAGAATCCCGGACAGCCTTGGCTCCTTGATGGCAGACTTTGGCGCAAGAACCGCAGGCAATGCAGCGCTCTTTTACCACCTTAGCCTGTCCTTCTTCGACTTTGATGGCTTTGGCCGGACATTTGCGCACGCAGGTGTAGCATCGCCGGCATTTTTCTTTTATTATGGAAACAACTGGCATGGTTTTTCTTGAGTTCAGATTTTAGATTGAAGATTTAAGATTGAATTTTTTACCCTTTTCAACCTGCAATCTACAATCTGCCATCTGCAATCACTTCTAACTTTCCTTATATTTTCCCCTCTTAGTGTATTTCGTATGCAAAAGGTGATGGGATTTTTCTCCCAGGGGTTCTTTCAGGAACTCCTGATAAATTTTGGTTATCGATGGGTTCTCATGGGATTTACGGTATTTAAGCTGCTTGTCCTCCTGGTAAAGGGCCTGGGCTCTTAGCTTGCGGATCTCGTTGTTCACCGGAATAGGCTGGCCTCCTCCGGCCACGCACCCACCCGGGCAGGCCATAATTTCGATAAAGTGATAGTTGGCGGTTCCGGCGGCCAGTTGGTCCATTAATTTCCTGGCGTTACCCAGGCCATGAGCAACAGCCACGCGAACTTCTCCCAGTCCGTCCACTGGAACAGCTGCTTCTTTGACGCCTTCCAGCCCGCGCACTGAAGCAAAATCCACGTTTTCCAATTTCTTCCCCGTGGCCACTTCGTAAGCGGTGCGCAGGGCAGCCTCCATAACGCCGCCCGTAGCCCCGAAAATCGTCGCCGCTCCCGTGTACTCTCCCAGGGGGTCATCATATTTTCCGTCTGGCAGATTGACAAAATCGATCCCGGCTGACTTGATCATCCTGGCCAATTCCCTGGTAGTCAGGACATAATCAACATCCCGGAATCCGCTGTCCTGCATTTCCGGCCGGCTGCATTCGAACTTCTTGGCCGTACAGGGCATGACCGAGACCGTAACGATCTTGGCCGGGTCGATTCCGGCCTTTTGGGCATAATAAGTTTTGGTCAAAGCCCCGAGCATCTGGTGGGGAGACTTGCAGGTGGAAAGATGAGGCAAAAACTGGGGGTAAAAATGCTCGATGAATTTTATCCAGCCCGGACTGCAGCTGGTTATCATGGGCAGAGTCCCGCCCTCTTTGACGCGCTTCAGAAGTTCGTTGCCCTCTTCGATGATAGTTAGATCAGCGGCAAAATTGGTATCGAATATCACGTCAAAACCCAGCCGTCGCAACGCCTCCAGCATTTTTCCAGTGACCAGGGTCCCGGGAGGAAGACCAAACTCTTCGCCCAAAGCAACCCGGACAGCCGGAGCATCCTGGACCACGACCACCTTGTCTGGATCATGGATGGCTTTCCAGACCTCCTTTGTATAATCCTTTTCCGTCAATGCTCCCACCGGACAAACGTTAATGCACTGGCCGCAGAGGGCGCAGGCTACTTCGTTTAAATCCTCTCCGAAGGCCGGTCCGATATAGGTGGCAAATCCCCGTTCCTGGGCGCTCAGGGCGCCGACCTGCTGTATCTCCTGGCACACCGTCACACACCGCCGGCAGAGGATACATTTGCTTGTCTCCCGGCTAAGGGAAGGAGTGGATTCGTCAACCCGCGACTCCGGCTTCTCCCCTGGAAAGGGAATTTCCCGGATTCCCAATTCCTGGGCCAGTCGCTGCAGCTCACATTTCAGGTTCCGGGAGCAGGTCAGGCAATCCTGGGGATGGACGGAAAGAAGCAATTCCACCGTGAATTTGCGGGCCTTTTGCGCCTTTGCCGAATTGGTATGCACCACCAACCCCTCAGACACCGGAAAAACACAGGAGGCTTGCAGATTTCTGTTCCCCTCGATTTCCACCAGACATACCCGGCAGGCGCCAATGGCCTGCACTTCCGGAAGGTAGCACAAGGTGGGGATGCGCATGTTTGCGGCCTTGGCCGCTTCCAGTATCGTCGTGCCGGCTGGTACCGCAACATTTTTTCCATCAAGGGTTAAGCTTACCATAGACATTCTCAATCTCCTTTTCTAAATCCAAAATCCATAAAATTAACCGCTTTTTGTAACAGTTTAGCGATTTTTAAAAATGGTATTAAAGCCTTTGTTGAGGGCCGGGGGTTAGAGCGGAACGCGCCGGAAGCATCGGTTG
>JASEHN010000423.1 GCA_030018715.1 Thermodesulfobacteriota bacterium
GTCCTTGATATTTATAGAGCCAACTGACATTTGGGCTCATAGGTATTTTTCCATTTGCCTGGCCTCGAGAAAATTGAAGACAATTTCGAATTTCCTGGTGGAGAAGAGGTTTTCAAAAGAATCCTGAATAAAAGCATCCAAATCTTTTATGAATTGAAAAAGAGAAAGCAGATTGTTGGCATATTGCATCAGGATTCGGTTGAGTTGCTTTTTCTTCTCCTCCCCAAGTCTGACTTCCTCACGGATAAAATTCTCAATATCCAAGCGGTTCAAGCAGATTCTCCCACCCTCGGCGTAAAAGAAAGGACATTCCCGGCATGGGCAGTCAAATTCCGGCCATGGGTTACGGGCCGGGCGATGGCATGCCCCCAGATCCTAATGTTTTCTATTCTCTCTTTCATAGAAACTGAAAGAGGGATGATCGCTCGCAAAGTCCTCTTAATGTCAAAAAGATGGATGGCGGATTTCCGGAAAAGGGCATCATAGGCGGCGGCGATGATGGCCTGCTCAATCTCTGCGCCGGAGTATCCCTCCGCAAACGAGACCAAGTCATCATCAACCTCCAAAGGGCATCTGTACTTTGGCAATAGAGCCTTGAATATGGATTGCCGCTCTTTCGTAGAGGGAAGATCTATGAAAAAAATTTCATCCCACCTACCTTTGCGGAGCATTTCCGGTGGTAAGGAGCTTAGGTCGTTGGATGTGGCGGCAACAAAGACTGGGGAACTTCTTTCCTGCAGGAAATGTAAGAAAGCCCCTAAAACCCTCCTGGAGATACCCCCGTCGGTTTGCGAATCAGTCGGGGAAAAGCCCTTTTCAAGCTCATCGCCCCAGAGAATACAGGGGGATACTGAGCGAGCCACTTGAAGAGAATCGTATAAATTCTTTTCGCTTGCTCCCAGGGATGAGGAATAAATCCTTGAAGGATCAAGGTGGAGCAAGGGAAGCCCCCAAGAACCGGCAATTGCTTTGCAGACTAAAGATTTTCCGCACCCTGGAACCCCTGTTAACAATATGCCTTTGGGCGGGGGTAAATTCCATTGCTGAAGGGCTGCGGCGTCAAAGAAGGCTGATTTCCGCTGTTCTAACCATTGTTTAAAGGTTTCCATACCGCCAACTTGGTCCAGGCTTTCTTTGGGAAAATTAATTTCCAGACAATCATTCGCCCTTTTTGGGAGCAGTTCCTCCCGGAGACTCTCAATGGTTTCAAGTTCTATTCCACCTTTGCGGACCAGCGACCTGGCAATAAGATTCTCGATCTCGTGCCTCTCTAAGCCAAGAAAAGCTTTTTCGATCCTGTCTTTATTTTTTTCGGCCAGGGAACAGTCAAGCAAGGCTCTGATCTCTTGACGGTTGGGCATAGGAAAATCAATCGCGGGAACATCCGAGAATTCCGGGGGAAGGGTAAAGTTAGAACTGCCGGTTATGATGACCGTATCCATAAACTTATTGAATTCGATAAAATCCCGAAGCTTGCTGAGAATCAGGGCTTCCGATTGGCGAAGCAATAGACGAAAGAGGGGAAGAGCCCATACCGTTTGCTTTTCCAAAGTAGATTTCCTGGCATGATTTAAGATAATATCCAAAACGCCAATAGGATCCGTATTGGTCTTCTCGCGTCCGGCTGTGAGAAGACCGCTCGCCAGGTTGAATATCTGGAGGTCTGCTCTCACCTCAGAAGAAACGATTCTTATTTCCTCCAGAGAGCGTTTGACTTCAATGGTCCCCAAATAGATCAGAGGGGTTCGGGCGCGGATCAGTTCCGTCAACTGCTCACGGAAAAGGGCAATTCCAGTTAGCTCTTCCTTAAAACAGGTTTCCATATAAGCAATCCACTTCTGGAATATCAGCCGCAAAAGGGGGTGAAATCAAAATCGAGATCCCCCATTTCTTCGGCGATGTCTTGAATTAATAGAACGGCTGGATAGAGCATCATGTTCCCATCTTCATCGATATAGATTTCTAAACTTTCCTCGTCCATCGCCTTCTTTTCGTTAACTGTTATGCAACGTTAAACATAAAAGATGCAAAATACCCTTCTGGAAGGCATCTAGCCTGGCTCTTAAGTATTGTTGCTTTTTGGCTTTGATGACTTCGTAAAAAGTCCATCTGCGGCGTTGCGCTTCACCTTCGTCGTTGCGGCGTACCTTGTAAGTACGCCTCACTCCTCAGGTTTTGCGCGCCTTGCATATGGAGCTTTTTACTTTGCCATCCCAAATTTGACTTCTTACGAAACCAACAGCTTTCTTTCTCGGGAATTTTTGAAGAAAGGTTTTTTTGCTTGGAAACTCGAAGAAAGAGATAATCCGGTTTCGTTTACCAGCAAGCCGAGATCCTCAAGACGGTAGGTCATGGCTTCTTTAGAAACATTTAGAAATCGCCCAGCATCCATAACATATTTGGCAATTTGATGCGCTGTATCCCGGGAGGGATCGAGCGCTAAGGGGTTATTTTCCCCTAAGCAGCTATTGCGATTGTAGATAACCAGCTGATCCTCCCCGAAAACTTTATGAAAAGCTCCCTGAACCGCACGGCCGGGCATTATTAAACAGGCGCTGAAACAATCGGCCTGCCATTCTCCCCTTGTTTTGGCAGCAGATACCCGGCATACGATTGCGGGGTTATTCCCGGAGTCCGAATCAGGCGAGTAGGCTGCTCGGTCAATAATATATTTCCGGTGAAGAACCCAATGCCCCACCTCATGCCCGCAAGTAAAGGTCAATCGGCCTTCTTGGCCATCCAGGAGGGAAATATTGATCACCATTCGTTTTTCTTCGACCCAAGTGGCGCCGAGGACGTCAGGGATCCCGAGAATTTCTTCGAGCTTTTCATACTCGAGGGTGATGCCGAGATACTTTTCCACAATGGCCTCGACCGGGATGGGAGGACAATTTCTTGACCACTGAACTTTTCCCATTGGTTAAGAAGAGCATTGGCCGCATTTTCAATCTGGGTTTGGGGGAGCCAGGGAACTTTAAAAGTGTCAAGGATCATTTCATTTTCCTCTTCATCCTGGAAAGAGTGCCTTCGATGGCTTTCCAATCTTTATCCGTTTCAATCCCATACTCCTGGGCTCTTCTCATAAAAGACGCGACACTCTTGGGATTTTTCTGGAAGGTTTCCAAAAACTCGGTTGGAATTTTTCCCGCATGACTAAAAAGCTCATACTTATCAATCCTGAGGGCTTCAGCCATTCTTTCAATAATGGCTTCAGATGGAGGTGGTTCCTTTTCATTTTCTATCCGACTGAGGTAGGCAGGGGACAATCCCACCTTCCGGGCGAATTCCCGCAGGCTGTTGTATTCTTTGTGATTGATTCTAAGCTCCCGGATGAGCTGGCCGAAGGTCTTTTCTTTCATGAGTGTTTAGCGTAATGCAACATAAAACACTTGTCAAGAAAAAAATGGGGAATGCGAAAATAATTTTTGTCTTAATTCTCCTCTGGATCAAACCCTCCAAATACTCTTGCAGCGATCTTATGCATAGGTACGAACCTAATTTCATCCTTTTTGGGGGGATACAGACGTAAGGGATGTCCGCTAAATTTTAACGCAGGATTCCTATTTGTTACCACCGCTTTTAAACTCCCCCTTTATCAACGATATGAGGTTCCCCCCT
>JASEHN010000424.1 GCA_030018715.1 Thermodesulfobacteriota bacterium
CTCACCCTTTTACTACTCACCACTCACGCCTTTTACAGTTGCGTTAGCCTGGGATCCAGAATGTCGCGCAGCCAGTTCCCTAACAGGTTGATCCCCAAAACCACGAACATGATCACCAGCCCGGGAAATGTGGCCAGCCACCAGGATGTTACCAGATACACCCGTCCATCGGCCAGCATTCCACCCCAGGTCGGGGTGGGAGGTTGAATCCCTAAACCTAAAAAGCTGAGAGCCGCTTCCATGATGATCATGCGAGCCATCTCCAAGGTAACAATGACTATGCAGGGCGGCATGACATTGGGGAAGAGGTGCTTGAAAATGATCCTGCCATTGGACCCGCCCAGCGCCCGGACAGCAGTTATATATTCCTTCTCCTTCAAGGAAAGGACTTCGGCCCGCACTACCCGGGCATAAATCACCCAGCCGGTGATGCCCATGACTATGATGATATTCTGCAGGCTGGGACCAAGCACGGCAATGATGGCGATGGCCAGAAGAATAAACGGAAAGGCCAATTGCACATCGGCCAGGCGCATGAAGATGCTGTCCACCTTTCCCCCGTAGAACCCCGAAAGCAATCCGATAATAGTCCCGAGGACAGATGAAAAAGCCACGGCCAAAATACTTACCACCAGGGATATTCTGGCACCATAGATCAGCCGGCTGACTATATCCCGGCCAAGCTGGTCAGTGCCCAGGATATAGTGGGGATCAGCGCCTGTTTGGCCAATAGGGGGAAGAAGCCTTTTCTCCACATCCTGGTAGATTGGGTCATGGGGAGCGAGGAAGGGGGCAAAAATTCCGGAGGCAATAACAAAAAGAACCATGATCAGCCCAAAAATGGCTCCTTTGTTTTCCCTTAATTTGCTCAGGACTTTGCGCCATCGGGTTGCTCTTTGCTCCCATTCGGCAAAGTCCGCGGTTTTGGCCGTAGTTTCCACAATTCTCATTGATGCCAACGCTTCTTCATTTCAGCTTTACCCGGGGATCCAGGTAAGTATAAAGGAGGTCCACAATCAAATTCACCAGGACGAAAATGGCCGCCAATATAAAAACTGCCGCCTGAACTACGGGATAGTCGCGATTGTAGATGGCCTGCACGGCCAGGCGCCCTACCCCCGGCCAGGCAAAGATGGTCTCGGTGATCACCGCTCCCCCCAGGAGGGTTCCCAGTTCCATGCCCACAATGGTTACAACGGGAATGGAGGCATTCTTCAAGGCGTGTTTGAGGATTACGGCCCTGGGAGTAAGCCCTTTGGCTTTGGCGGTTTTCATATATTCTTGCCCGAGAACCTCCAGCATGCTGGAGCGCATCATCCTTGCTGTCCGGGCCATGCTGTACATCCCCAGGGTGATCGCAGGAAGAATCAGGTGTTGAATTCCTCCTCGCCCGGAGGAGGGGAACCACTGGAGGGTTACGGAAAAGATCAGGATGAGCATGATCCCCAGCCAGAATACGGGGGTTGACTGCCCTAAGAGTGCGCCTGTCATCCCGATATGATCCAGAATAGAATTTCGCCGGATTGCGGAAATGATCCCTACAGGCACAGCAATGACCAGGGCAATGACCAGGGCCGCCAAAGTGAGCTGGATCGTTGCCGGCATGCGTTCCAGGACTAAATCCAGGGCGGGTTGACTGTGGCGAAAGGATAGGCCAAAATCTCCGCGGAGGGTGCCTTTAAAAAACCTCCAGTATTGCACAAGCAGAGGGTCGGTGAAGCCCATTTCCTTACGGAATTGAGCGACCTGCTCCGGGGTGGCGTCCATGGGCATCAGCAGGGCTGCCGGGTCGCCGGTGAGGTGGAGAATGACGAAAACCACCACCGAGATGCCGATGAGGACAAAAATGGAATGAAATAATCTTTTTAAAATATAAGTCTTCACAGGAAAAACCATAAATCAGCCACAGAGGGCACAGAGACCACAGAGTTCTTAAAACCGAAAAAATAAAGGATAATTGTCAAGTGTCTAAAGTGATCCGCCTGAGGCGGACTAAAGTTGAAAAAAGCAATTTCCTATACAATCAAGTTGGATGAACTCGTAAAAAGCCCGCAAATCCCCTTTTCCGTCATTCCGGCCCCGATTTTCATCGGGATAAACTCCAGCCGGAATCCAGTTAATTCAGAAGTTCTGTCCCGCCATAGGCGGGACTGCTTTCGCAGGAGTGACGACTTTTCTTACTTTTTACGAAACCATCAAGTTGGAATTCTTTAGAAAACTCCCTCGATCTTGGCCAGCTTACTCCTTACTTCAAAATGAAGTGATAATTTATAGCACAAAGGTTTATTCAAGGCAATGGAAAAATTGTCCCTGCCCTGCCGTCCGTTGCCTGTCAGAAAAAGATTGACATCTTCTTGAAACTCTTGGTATCTTTCTAAACGTCGGCTGTTCAATTCAAATGACCCTCACGGCGGTTTTACATTGACATTGACCAAGATTGTTCTTATCATCCTCTTCATCATCATCGCAGCGACTTTCTGTACTTTAAACCGCCAGGAAATCTCGCTTCGCTATTTCTTCGGATGGAACTCGGGTTCTTTTCCCCTTTTCCTTTTGATTCTAACTTCTCTTGTGGCGGGGATGGCCGCGGGTTTCTCAGTGGGCTGGGGAGAAAGGCGGAAACTTCGGGCAAAAGCCCGCAAATTAAGTGAACGGGTTAAAGCCTTGCAGGAAGACATCGAACCCCAGCTTCCGCAGGAGGAAAAACCTGAACCTTCAACAGAATCACCAAAAGGCACAACGCCTCCCCTTGCCCGGGGCTGACCACAGTAGGAGCAAGAGGAACCTTGCCTGATTCAGTCATTTTCCTCATCAACTATTCTGAACATTTCATCTACGCCGGATTCTTCCTGATCCTTTTTCTTTGCGGATTGGGCCTGCCTATCCCGGAAGAAATTACTCTGCTCGCGGGGGGATTCTTAATATACCAGGGGAGTATCCGTTTTTATCCCACGCTGGCCACTCTATTCGTAGGGGTTATAACCGGGGATATGGCCATGTATTCCATCGGAAGGAAATGGGGGCAGGGTATCATCACCCATCGGCATATGCGGAAAATCTTCTCCGAAAGTCGCCTGGAACGGGCGAAGCAATTCTTTCGTGATCATGGGAGTAAGACCATTTTCATCGCCAGGTTTATATCTGGTTTCCGGGTGGCCGCCTTCCTGGCAGCCGGGACGATGGGCATGAAGCCCGGAAAGTTTTTATTCCTCGACACCCTGGCCGCTCTCATCATGGTGCCCCTCCTTATTCTTCTGGGATATTTCTTCGGGGCGAATATCGGCTGGCTAACCGAACTCTTCACCCGCATCGATTTTCTCCTCAAGGCGGGAGCGGTGCTGGGTGTAGTAGCTGCTCTGGCGTATTGGCTTTGGAAGAGGAAAAAATCAGCCGCCCGCCAATGAATCCCCGGTGTTTTGCACCTTTCAGAGTTGACTCCCGGCTAATGAAGTGATAACTTAGTTAAAAAGTCATTGCAAAATGTTCAATGAGAAATTAGCAATAAACAGTTCCCGTAACAAAGCCTTTTTTCATTGCTAATTTTCCGTAATAGTTTAGCCATTTGAAAAGCTGTCAAATCCCCCTTCATCCCCCTTTTTCA
>JASEHN010000425.1 GCA_030018715.1 Thermodesulfobacteriota bacterium
TAACACTGCGCGGCAAAGCCGCAACCAAGAAAAGTGCCGAGAGTGCCTAAAGTGAGCTAAAGTGCCTAAAGTTTATAAGAAAATTTCTTACCAAAATTTAATTGTATAGGAATTTCCTTTTTTATCCCCCTCCCCCATCAGGAAGCTGTGTCGCAATTTGGGAAATCGCTTAGCCCAGGCGGGAGGGCATTCTCTCGGAATCATAAGGCAGTGGTTCTTCCATGGATCGAGGCGGGCTGGAAAGCAAATATTTCCGCTGTCCTTCGAATCCGCCTATCCTTTTCGGAATAACGCTTAAGAGCCTGGAGTCACTTCTTTTCCCGCCGATGCTTCCTCGTTCATGCCCTCCCGCCTGGGCTACGACACAATCTCCAGAGGGGGAGGGAACTGAGTTGCCATTACAAATCATTCTTTCTGATTACTTTCTGGGAGAGGATGGCGAGGCCTACCAATCCCAGACCGATGGCGTCGTAGATCAGAGCCGGATAAACCAGAGTTAGCGCGGCTGCAATAAGAATCACTCTTTCATACGAAGTCGCTCGCTTGAACATCCATCCATCCATGCCGGCTGCCAGGGCAAAGATACCCACCAGGGCTGTAATAAAGGTCCAGATGATAATAAGCGGATCTCCCTTGAGAAGCAAAGCCACCCCGTCGGGGTGGAGGGTAAAATTGAAGGGAACGAGAAAAGCAGGCAGGGTATATTTCCAGGCCTGCATGGTGGTCTTGTAAGGGTCTCCTCCAGTTAAGGCGGCAGCGGCAAAAGGAGAAAGGGCTGTGGGAGGCGAGACCTCCGAGAGGATCGAATAATAGAAGATGAACATGTGCGCGGCAAAATCGGGAACGCCCAGTTTGATCAGGGCAGGGGCGGCGATTACGGCGCAGATGATGTATGAAGCCGTTACCGGAACGGCCAGACCCACGACCCACACCACCAGAGCGGTGAAGATGGCCGTCAAAAAGAGACTACCCCCGGCATATTGGATGACGATGTTACTAAATTTTAACCCTAAGCCGGTCAGAGTTACTACGCCAACGATAATTCCGGCGGAAGCGCAGGTGGTGGCGACGGAAAGCACTCCTATGGAGCCGCTGCGCAGGGCGTTGATCAATTTTTTGGGGACGAGTGCCGTATCCGGACGTATAAAGCTGACTCCGAAGGCGATCACCGTAGCCCAGAAAACAGCCATGATGGGCGTAAACCCTATAACCATGATGACTACAATGGCAATCAGGGAAGTGAAATGGAACCCGTACATGCGGGTTAGTTGCCATAAGGAATAGGTTCGATCGAAGGCAATGGTCTTGGCCCCGAATTTTTTGGCGTCAAATTCCACCATCCAGAAGATGGCCCAGTAATACAGGATGGTCGGGATGGAGGCCATGATGATGACGTCCAGATAGGAGATCTTCAGAAACTCGGCGATGAGAAAAGCGGCGGCTCCCAGGACCGGCGGGGATAGAATGGCGCCGATGCCTCCTGCGGAGAGAAGGCCCCCGGCAGCTTCTTTGCTGTATCCGGCTTTGGCCAGCATGGGGTAGGCGACTGAGCCTAAGGTTACGGTTGTGGCCACGCCGCTGCCGGAGGGGCCTCCGAGAAGGAACGAAGCCAGGGTGACCGTGCGTCCGGCCCCCGTGGGTTTGCCCCCCATGGCAGACAAAGAAAAGTCGATGAAGAATTTCCCCGCTCCCGAGAATTCCAGGAAAGCTCCGTAGATGGTGAACAGGATGATGAAAGTGGAGGAGACATCGATGGGCACCCCGAAAATCCCTTCCAGGGTCATGTACATATGTCCGACAAGTCTGTCGATGCCGTACCCGCGATGGGTCCAGGGGGAAGGGAGCCATGGCCCGATATAGGCATAAACCAGGAAAGAGCCCACGATAAA
Source organism: Thermodesulfobacteriota bacterium (assembly GCA_030018715.1). Lineage (GTDB taxonomy): Bacteria > Desulfobacterota > SM23-61 > SM23-61 > SM23-61 > JAHJQK01. The sequence goes on from JASEHN010000425.1 coordinate 1,890, forward strand.
AGGAAGAATCCAGCTCGTCGTCCGGCGGTTAGCTTCCAGAATCAGAGCAATCAGCAAACCACCGAAAAATAAATCCCAGGTTGTGGGGGTTACCGAGCGGTAGATGAACTCTTCGAAGTCGAGAAAGATATAAACGATGACAGCCACTCCCAGGAGGGAGAGGAGATAATCATACCAGAGAATCCTGTTCCGAAAACGTTTGAGAGAGGGGAAAACGAGAAAGGTTAAAAAGAGGACGAACATGACGTGGATCCCCCGGAGGATCTGCGTCATGATAATCCCGATGGCGGCGTAAAGATGGATGAGGGACATGGCCACAGCGACGATGGTGATAAAAGTCCCCATCCGGCCGGCCAAACGCCGCGAAGGTCCTTCTTCCTCCTCGACAAAGGCTTCGGCTTTTTTCAGCCGTTCTTCGGTGATCAGTTCTTCATCATTAACGGAAGAGGATTTTTTTCTTCCTCCATCAACAACTTTCCTTTCCACCGGTAGAAAGATCAAGCCGGTCGCCGGTCTTCCAGGGAAACCGCAGGCAGGCGCTAAATCTCCTTCTGCTGCCCCCGCGGGATCAAGGGGCAGCAAGGAAGGAGAGGCAAGGCTTAGTTTCGTTATTTAATTACGATTCCTTTTTCCTGGTAGTATTTGATGGCCCCGGGATGGAAGGGCAAAGAAGACCCGAGCGTGGCCGTAGCCAGAGTGAAGTTCAGGGCCTCTTTATGCACCGCCACAAGTTCGGGTTGTTTTTCGAGGAGGAATTTCGTGATATTGTAAGCGAGGGCCGGGTCCATTTTTTCATGGCAGACCAGGAGGTTGGCTACCCCGACCACCGAAGCGTCAGCATCCATATGGGGGTAAGCAATTTTGGGGATGGTGAGTTTGAAATAAACCGGTCCGTATTTTTGATTCATCTTGTCGAGATGGTCGGCGTTGTTTAAAATTTTTATCTTAATCCCCGGCGTGGCTGCTATATCTAAAACCGCGGCCGTGGGTAACCCCCCGTCCCAGGTGAAGGCATCGATCTTTCGGTCTTTTAGAGCGCCAGCCGATTCGGCCACCCCCAGGCGATCCCGCTTAAGATCTTTCTCCCCATCAATCCCGTAGCTTTCCAGAACCCTCATGGTTTTAACTTCTGTCCCACTCCCTGGAGATCCAGTGGAGACCCGTTTTCCCTTGAGGTCAGAGACGGTTTTAATCCCCGATCCCTCCATGGTGACAAAGTGCATGTAATTGGAGTAAACCACCCCTATTGTCCGGAGGGGGATAGCTCCGCCGGCTTTGAATCTTCCTTCGCCCTTCAAGGCATCGAAGCCGATGTCGGCCATAATAAGAGCCAGTTCCGCTTTTCCGGTCTGGATGAGCTTACAGTTGTCCACAGAACCGGCGGTTACTTCAGCGGTGGCTTCTGTGTTGGGGATGTACTTAGAGATGACCTGGGCCATTCCACCGCCGAGGGGATAGTACACACCGCCTGTTCCCCCTGTAGCAATGGAAAGACGCACGCCCTTGGTTTGGGCTTCCCCCAGGCTCCCAAGGGAAAAAGTGAAAATAATTGCTAACAGGATAATGAAAATGTTTAAGTTTCTTCTATTTGACATGGCAAGCCCTCCTTCTTGAAAAAATTTTGTTCCCCCCTGAGTGGACTTCTTCTTATCACAGATTGATCTTGAAGACAATAAAAAAGCGCGCCTTGCCACCCCCCAGTTTTCAGAAT
>JASEHN010000426.1 GCA_030018715.1 Thermodesulfobacteriota bacterium
CCAACAATTGCTGGGAGGCAGAGGCGTTCCCATCCATTATGACCTCGAAGACTACAAGCAGGACCTGGCCACCCTTAAGGAACTGGCCTGCCTGGATGAAAAAGCGCGTCATAACCAACTGGAGGGCGGACTTTCGGAAAAAGAATGAACTCTATCTATGGATACTTCAGGATGAAAGAGAAGTGTGAATGTAATGAATATTGTAATATTTTTCATAAACCCGCATAAAGCGAATACCCAAATGCCCTTGCAAGAAAAAGTCGATCGCGTTATGATGTAATTGGGAGGTGTATTATGAACCTACAAGAGATTTTGGCCGATATCCATTCGTTGGAGGAGGATCTCTTGGCTTTTGAACGGAAATTTGGTATCCGTTCGGAAACCTTTTTTGCCGCCTATGTGAGGGGCGAGGAACCAGAGAATGAAGGGTGGGTATTGGATTTCGGGGAGTGGGCGAGTGTCTATCGAACATGGCTTACCCGCCAGGCGGATTACCGGAATGAAGTGCAACGTTTGCAGAAAAATGAAATCACCTTGACAGGACTAATACACGAAGCCACATGAGTAATCCGCTGCGAACCATAGAGGATTACGAGCTGTTCCTTTATACCCTCAAACAGCAGTTCCAATCGATCAGACATTCTACACTCATTTTAACCAAGCGGGGTGCATCCCTGGCCCGAGTTTCAGGTGAATTACAGTTTGACCATCTTATCAGAATAATCGTACGAGAAAGAATCCTGTATCATCGCCTGCCGGCAGTTATAGACGAGTACGGTTACGAAGTTTGGTGTGGCAAAGACAAGTTATTCTGGTACGATGCCCAGCCACATCCCAATGATCCGGCTCTGCAAAGGACCTATCCCCACCATAAACACATCCAACCAAACATGAAAAACAATCGGGTCCCTGCACCGGAGAATAGTTTTAACAACGCCAATCTCCCCGGGCTTATCCGCGAAATCGAGTGCCTCATCGAGAAAACACAAAAAGAGACCGAATCAAAAGAGGGTTGATTCCTCATTTATGCCATGCATTATTTTGATCACTCCCGAAAAGTTGGGTGCCGATCGGGAAGTGATTCCCCTGGCTTTGGAGAAAACATTGAATCCCGCCCCATCTGGCCTCCGGCTCGGAGAGCCTACGCCTCGGAGAGAAACTGATGCATATGCAGCCCGCCTTTCACATAGAAGAACGCGAGGCGCAAGGCGGGAAAGGCGAAAGAAGAGCATAAGGCAAAGGGCATGGCGCAGAGCGATAATAAAAAGATTAGGGCAAGGCTGATCGGGGGAGAGGTGAGCGAAGATTTATTTGAACAGGGATTATGCCTTCCCTCCGGCACCCGGATGACTGAGGAAGACCTAAATCGAGTTGTGAATGTCATAAAGAAGCAGCTCAAACCACCCGCATAAAATTCGTTTTTTCCTTCTGACTGAAATTTTGGTCACAATTTAATAGGTAATGAAGCGGGACCTGTTGAATCAGGTAGAATTAATTGGGGTCTGATTGGAACTTGGTCCAAATTCCCATTTCCTATAGGCCTCAGCATCATTTTGATTCTGTTGCTCTATTCCTGGTTCGATAAGGAAAAAATCCAATTGAATCAAAAAACGGATGATTGAGGATATTAAGGAAAAAGCGGAGATTGGAGACTATCGGTTGACTTTGCATGCTTTTGAGCGATGCGTGGAGCGAGATATTTCACCCGATGAGCTAAAAGATGTTATACTATCTGGAGAAATCATAGAAAGTTATTCCCAAGACAAGTATGGTCCCAGTTGCCTGATTTGTGGAACAACTGACAAAGGACGGATATTGCACGTTCAATGCTCCGTAGCGCCAGTTTGGATTATCACGGCATATGACCCGACCTTGAATCCTGAGGAATGGGATGAGGATTTTAAGAGGAGGCGAAAGAACGTATGAAATGCGCAGCCTGTCACAATGAAATGGTGAAAAAAGGGGGGGAAATTGACCTGAGAATTAATGGTAAGCTGTACCTTGTTAGAAACGTGTTCTACGAGGAATGCCAAGCCTGCGGTGAGCGGGTGCTTTCTCCAGAGGTCAGTAAGGGTTTATTTGAGAAGATCAAAAAAGAAGATTTCGTTGAAGAGATTATCAAAATTCCGGTGCTGGAGGGCACTTACGGCTAACAGGCTTCCGCATAACAGAGCCAACCTTTTATGTTGAAGACGCAAGGCGCAGAGCGATAATAAAAGGATTAAGGCAAGGCTGATCGGGGGAGAGGTGAGCGAAGATTTATTTGAACGGGGATTATGCCTCCCGTCTGGAACCCAGATGACCGAAGAAGATCTCCATCGAGTTGTTACCATCCTAAAAACCTGCCATAAAATTAAAACGAAATAGTCTTGCCCCTCCTGACTGAATTTTTCAGTCACCTTATTTCACTCCTTTCCTTTATGGTCCCAGAAGGATGAAGGTAATCAAAGGTAATCATATGTTTGTCCCGCTTCTGCCGAAGGGGGATATAAGGAACAAATTCTTGGACGCAGGCAGATCCTGTTCAAAAATTGCGCTGGGAGTAAGGGGTTGAGCTCATAGCGATAGCAAAAGGATTACGGCAAGGAAATGCAGATGAAGATTGAATTGATTCGGGAAAAAATAAGGAGAGGGAAATACATCATTTCTTTCACCCATACCGATAAAATGAGATTAAGAAAAATCAAAGCCGAAGATATTGAAGAGGCTATTATTAAAGGGGCAATCATTGAACCTTATCCGGATGATCCGCGGGGAGCGAGTTGCTTAATTTTGGGCCTAACAAGCAAGGGTAGACCTTTACATATCGTTTGTGGTAGATTAGAAGAGAATGAGATCCTTATTATAACTGCTTATGAACCTGATGCGGAAGAATGGGAAGCAGATTGGAAAACAAGGAAAAGAGGAGATTAGGGATGGTAGATAAATGCTACTTTTGCCAAGGCAAAGTTTTCCAGCAACAGGTAACCCTCGATTATCGTTGGGGTGAAAATCTGGTGGTTATTAAAGACGTTCCCGCCGGGGTATGTCACCAGTGCGGTGAGAAATACCTGGAGAGTGATGTTTATAAAGAATTGGAAAAATTGGCTATAAACAAGGGCCACTTAAAGGGTCAGATGACGGTTGATATTTTAGCCTTTGAAGCAAACCCAGCCGCATAAATCCCCGATAGGTTGTACAAATCTATCTGAATTCTTCGGCATTATCTCCAGTTTATGACGGGATTTTCCTATGCCTGATACCACCCCTGGACCCCAATGTTATTTTGATCACTCCCGAGAAGTTTGGAGCAGAGCGGGAGGAGATTCGGCTGGCCCTGGAGAAAGAAAACATCGAATCCATTTGCTTTGCCCTTGGCCGTAAACCACCCCGGCTGTCATTGCCCGTGGGGCCGGTACGCACTTTGATAAGTCTAATTGAAAAGGGAAGCCACGTCATTGGCTTAAAACCTCCGGTTACTATGGCGATCATTGACAAATACACCGAAGATGTTGCCGTTGACGGTATCCTCATTCAAAAAGAACTCGGTTTTATGCCCCAGTATGATTTATCGGCGGGATGGAGTGAAACCGTTCAGGAAA
>JASEHN010000427.1 GCA_030018715.1 Thermodesulfobacteriota bacterium
CCTGGAATCCCTTGGCCCTTACAACACACCTTTTTTCAAAGAGCTAAAGTGTTACGGAATTTTGACTTTTTACGACGTCATCATAGATTAATGGTCCAAAAAATCAATTTGTAATTTATCCTGCTAAAATCCTTTCGGCCTTCCCATATTCCCGGGCTACCTTAAAGAACAACTGGACTCTTTCCATGGTGGCATTGTAAGAAAGCTCACAGCCGGAGGATATAATGTAGGCCCCTCCAGGAGCGGCCGCATGGAGGCACTCTTTCACGGAAGTCTCCATCTCTTCCGGAGTTCCGCTGACAAAAAGGGAAGTGGCCACGTTTCCCACCAAAACGATCTTTTTCTTGGAAACTTCCACCAGTTTTTTTAAAGAAGAAGGGCTATCCAAGCTCAAGGCCACTATGCCCAACTCTACCAGATCTTCCATGATGGGGTCGAGGTAGCCGCAGACGTGCAAGGATAAACCCGTTTGTTTCTCCCGGAAAAACTGCACAACTTCCAGATGATGCGCTTTGATGAATCTCCTATAGAGCGCCGGAGAAATGAGGCTGCAGGAGGATGCGGCTTCCCCCATGGTCAGAGATAATCCGGTTTGTAGGATCTGGGAGCCCAGGATTTTCGTAACTTCTGTGGTAAATTGCATCAGCTCATCCACAAAGAGGGGATCATCGGCGGTGTCGTAAATCAACTCTTGAGCGCCCCTCAGTGCGGTAGCGATGGTCCATGGTCCGGTCACGGTTGCCGACAAGGCTGGACCTTTCAGGTTATGGGCTACAGCCCGGCAGGCTTCTATATATAAAGGAAATCTTCCGCTGCTTTCAGGCCGGGGAAGTTTCAGGGCTCCCAGGGCAGACTTTTGTGCCAGAACATGCCGCTTCACCTGCGGCACGCCATCGGCGGGAAAGTCCAGGAGCGCGCCCGAAGCTTCTGCTTCCATAAATATGTCCCAGGAGACATCCACGCTGTCAGGCTTAAAAAGCTCGTAACAGGCCAGGGTGGCCTCGGCCAATTTTCCCCCATCGGCCCAGTAATCCTTGAGCGGGCATCCTATCACTTTCGCCCTGAAGGGCCCCAGAATGATCCCGATGGGAATTCGGTCAGCAATCGACCGCTTCAGGCAGGCCCGAATCCGGTCTCTCCCGGTGATCTCAGACATTTTGCTCCCTCCCTCAAGAAGGCAACGCGCATAGCGCATAGCGTAAAAAATGTTCGACTAAGTTTTCCTCATTCTGTTCTATACGTTCTTTCTTTCCCTGAACCCTGTTCGCTTTGCGCTATGTCCATTGCATAGGAATTTCCTTTTTTCAACTTTAGTCCGCCTCAGGCGGATCACTTTAGACTTTTAACACTTATTCTTTACTTTTTCTTAATCATTAGTTTAAAACTCTGTGATCTCTGTGCCCTCTGTGGCTAATTTTAATTTATTTGCGTCTTTTTCAAATTGGCAAAAAGGCGACGCAAAAAATCCAGACCGAAGAAAGAAGTAAAAAAGTTAGGAGACAATAGCCCATGATGTCCCGTATGGAAAGGCCGCAGATTCCCAATAAGGGGATAGCCCAGAAGGGTTGGATGAGATTGCCAATGACCTCTCCAGCCGTAAAAGCGTTGATGGCCCGGGGGATGGCCGCGCCCAGGTCCTGGGCGGCCTTGATAACCAGCGGACCCTGAATTTCCCAGATCGCTTCCGAAGTGGGAACGAAGAAATTAACCAGGACTGCATCGAGGAAAACCCAGAAGGGATAAGCCGCCGCCGTGGAGCTGGCCACAAACCATTTGAAGAGGATTGCCGCCAGGCCTGATGAAGCCATCATCCCTTGGATGCCGGCATAGAAAGGAAATTGGACGATAATTCCAAAAACAGGGCGGCCTGACCTTTCCATCGACTTTAAAAAGCGCATAGGGGTGTCGTGCAAGGAAATAGCCAGGAAAAGGAGGACGAAATTAAGAATATTTAAGTTGAGGTCAAACCCCCGCCCGTAGAACCAATAAACGATGTAAGAGAACCCCATGATCGATATCAGCCAAACCGGCCAGCGGCTGTGCTCCAACCAGACGCCCAGGGGTATTCTTCCCCTTTGCTTCAATTCTTTTTCGGCAATCAGGGAAGTTAGTTCCGCCAGGTCTTCTTCCTCAAAACGCTTTAAAATTTCCGGGTCGGGAGGAACGGCATCTGCTTCTTTGGGGCAGATCATACCCATCAGAATTATCACCGAGATGGTTCCCAGAGCGCATCCTGAAAGAGCCATAGTGCTGAAAGACGTCTGGGCCAGGGGAATGATCCCGATGGCTTTCTCCAAAGTATGCCCTGCCTGGCTAATGGCCAGGGGCTCGTGAGCAAACGCGCCGAAAGTTCCGGCACACATCCCGATGTATGCGCTGGCCACCAGCAGGGGATAATCGATGTTGGGAATTCTCCTGCCCATCTCCCGGGCTAAGAACGCTCCGGCGACGATCCCGATGCCCCAGTGCAGCCAGGAAAAAGCAGCAACCAGGGCTATCATGAACATGATCCCGGTGCGGGGAGTTTTGGGAATAGCCGCCAACCACCGTAAAATTTTCTGGCCGGCGGGAATGCTGGCCACGCTGAAGCCAGCCAAAATCATCAGGACCATCTGCATGGAAAAGGCCAGGAAGTTCCAGAACCCCCCGACCCAGAACTTGACCATGTCGAACGGCCCTTGATAGGCCAAGAAGATTCCCATTAAATAGGCAACGAAGGTAAACAGGATGGCCAGGAGAAAGGAGTGGGGAATAAAGAGAGCCAAACAGGAGTTCAGGGTTCTGGCGCCCTTTTGTAACAAAGCGGTTTTAAAAATCATTGCCAATACATTTGCTTCCCCCGCGAGTTCGATCTGCGGGGGGTCAGATTTTTTGGTTATTGCCGAATCAACTATAGATACCCCGTGAGTCAAAAGTCAATAAAAAAGAGGATGCACTAATGTTGACAAAATAACACCCATAAGGTATAGGTGAATAGTCGTTCATTTTGCAGCTGCCATATTTATCTGCGGATGTAATCAAAGCCAGCCAGTGAAAATAAACCTATCGTTTACACTTCTGGCGGATTACTGAAACGGGTTTTTAAACCTGTCGTTGCCCAAAGTCCGGAGGGCTCGGGATGAAAAAGCAACCTCCGGGATATTATACTGCTTTTCGGGCAATGAAGGTATTGGGAAGAATGTCAATCTGAAGGCATTCCCTATAAAATAACCAAAATCAAAAGGAAAGGAGTTTTTTTATGGCCCAGAATGTAACTGCTCCCATGGTGGGGAAGATCGTGGACATTAAGGTAAAGGTAGGCGACCGGGTTCAGGAAGATGACGAGGTGGCCGTCCTGGAAGCCATGAAGATGGAGATGCCCATTGTGGCCCCCATATCCGGCGTGGTCAAAGAGATCCGGGTATCTGTCGGCCAGACTTGCGAAACCGATATGGTCATGATGGTGATCGAATAGAATATTAAATTAGCCACAGAGGACACAGAGATCACAGAGTTATAGCAAAATCTTTAGAACAAAAAACAATTTAGAACAAGGATGAACGCAAAAACCCATAAAAAAATCTTAATA
>JASEHN010000428.1 GCA_030018715.1 Thermodesulfobacteriota bacterium
TCCGGCGCGTTTCGCTCTAACCTCCGGCCCTCAACAAAGGCTTTTATACCATTTATTAAAATCGCTAAACTGACCTCAATTTTTGGGCTTCTCGTCTTTCAAAAGCTTGTAGTTTATGGAATCTACCAGGGCCTGCCAGCTGGCTTCGATGATGTTTTCCGAAACCCCCACAGTGCCCCATTTGTCCTGATTGTCCCCGGATTCCACAAGCACCCGGACTTTCGACCCGGTCCCTTTGCCCGTGGAAAGTACGCGCACTTTGTAATCCACCAGTTTCATATCGATTAACTGCGGGTAGAATTTTTCCAGGGCTTTACGGATGGCATTGTCCAGGGCATTCACCGGGCCGTTGCCCGTGGCCGCGGTGTGTTCCACCCGCCCTCCAACTTTGATCATGATGGTCGCTTCAGTGATCGGAGCCCGCTCCTCCCGGAGTTTTTCAGAGAGGATGCGGAACCCGATCAGCTCGAAGTATTTCTTTTGAGCGCCCAATGCTTTTTTCATCAGCAGCTCAAAAGATGCTTCGGCTCCTTCGAACTGGTAGCCCTGGTTTTCCATTTCTTTCAGGGTGTTGAGTATTTCGTGAGTCAATGGGTCTTTCCGATTCAGGTTGATGTGGTATTCCGCTGCTTTTTGCAGGATATTGCTCTTACCGGCCAGGTCCGAGACCAAAACCCGGCGATGGTTCCCCACGTTTTCCGGGGGAATGTGTTCGTAAGTTTGCGGGTTTTTTTCAATGGCGCTGACATGAACTCCACCCTTATGGGCAAAGGCGCTCAACCCGACGTAGGGCTGGTGTTTATTGGGTTGGAGGTTGGCCAATTCCGCCACGAAATGGGAGATCTCCCGCAATTTGGCCATCTGCGCTTCGCTAAGGCAGTCTATTTTAAGCTTGTACTTCAGGTTGGGAAGGATGGAACAAAGGTTGGCATTGCCGCAGCGTTCGCCGTACCCGTTGATCGTTCCCTGGATGTGACCCACGCCTAACTGCACGGCAGCGATAGTATTGGCAACAGCCATCTCGGCATCGTTGTGGACGTGGATGCCCAGGGGAAGAGTGATCTTTGCCTGGACCGCCCGGATGATTTCGTTAATTTCGCTGGGCAGGGTTCCGCCGTTGGTGTCGCAAAGAACGATGGCGGCAACCCCCGCCTCTTCCGCTGCTTTCAGCGTGGCCAAAGCATATTCATGGTTCCCTTTAAAACCATCGAAAAAATGTTCAGCGTCATAATACACTTCCGGGATGGCCGTCATCAGGTACTTTAATGAATCGTGGATCAAGGTTACGTTCTGCTCCAGGGAAATCCGCAGGGCATCCCGCACGTGCACATCCCAGGATTTTCCAAAGATGGTTACTGCCCGGGTCTTGGCCCCAAGCAAGGCTTTGATGTTGACATCGGCCTCAGGCGCTGTGCGCGCTTTTGCCGTGGAGCCGAAGGCTGCTATCGTGGCCGTTTTCAGGGAATAATTCCGGATCTCCCGGAAAAAAGCCATGTCTTTGGGGTTCGACCCTGGCCATCCGCCTTCGATATAGTTGACACCCAGCTCATCGAGGCGCAAGGCGATGCGCACTTTGTCCTCTACAGAAAAGGAGATGTCTTCAGCCTGAGTGCCGTCCCTCAGGGTCGTATCGTAAATGATGATTTTTCCTTCCGGTCGTTTTCTTCGGTTCATGTCTCTTTGCGCAGCTCCCCTTTATCCAATCCGAAAGTCTGATGCAAAACCCTGGCCGCCAACTCTCCGTATTTGGCCTCGACTATGCAGGATATCTTGATCTCCGAGGTGCTGATCATCAGAATGTTAATATTCTCTTTGGCCAGAGCCGTAAACATTTTCGAGGCCACGCCGGCATGACTGACCATGCCCGCCCCGACGATGGAAACCTTGGCAATATTCTCATCGGCCAGAACTTCCTGAGCCTTGATCTCTTCGGCGGTCTTCTTCACCAGTTTCAGGGCTTTCTTAAAGTCGGCCTTGGGGACGGTAAAGGTTAAGTCCGTGTACCCCTCGGCGCTGGTGTTCTGGATAATCATGTCCACTACGATGTTGGCATCGGAAATGGGCGTAAAGACCCGGGAAGCAGTCCCTGGCTTATCCGGGACCCGCACGACGGTAATGCGCGCTTCATTCTTGTTGTAGGTGACGCCGGAGACCAATACTTTTTCCATCTTTTCATCCTCCTTGATAACGAAAGTCCCGCTTTTTTCCGAAAAGGAAGAACGCACATGAATGGGAACGTTATATTTTTTGGCAAACTCCACCGAGCGAATCTGAAGCACTTTCGCGCCTAATGAAGCCAATTCCAGCATTTCATCATAAGTGATGCGCGCCAGCTTTCGGGCATCCGGACAGATGTTCGGGTCCGTAGTGTAAACTCCTTCCACGTCGGTGTAGATTTCGCAAACATCCGCGCCCAGGGCAGCAGCCAGGGCCACTCCGGTCGTATCCGAACCCCCGCGTCCCAGGGTGGTGATGTGCCCTTCTTTATCCACCCCCTGAAAACCGGCCACCACAGGTATTCGTCCGGCTTTCAACTCCTTTTGCAGGCGTTTGATTTCCACTTTCTGGATGCGGGCTTTGGAAAAAGCGTTATCCGTTAGGATACGTATCTGGGGACCCAAAAAAGACTTGGCCGGATAACCCATGGAATTCAGGATAATAGCCAGCAAGGCCCCGCTCACCTGCTCCCCCGTGGAAATTAAGGCATCATATTCACGCAGGTCGGGGGTGTCGCTACCCTGTGTGGCTAGCTGGATCAGCCGGTCGGTTTCGCCGGCCATGGCTGAGACGACCACCACAACGTCGTTTCCTTCCTGGCAGGTTTTGACAACGCGGCGGGCAACGTTGCGTATCCGCTGCAAATCACCAACTGAAGTCCCGCCGTATTTCTGCACAATGAGAGCCACTTCATTCCTCCTTCATCCATTTTTCACCGAGGCCTTGCACCAACCCCCTGGCTGCCTGGCCTTTACCGATAAACACCAATTTTCGTTCAACGGCGCCCACCCATTCCAAGTGAACTTCGAGCCTTTCTTCGGGCAAAAGCTTTGAGACTTTTTCGGCCCATTCTACCAGAGTCACCCCGGGAGCAGAAATCAATTCTTCCCAGCCCAAATCCTCTACCTCAGCGGATTTTTCCACGCGGTAAAGATCAACGTGAAAAACCGGAAGCCGACCCCGGTATTCATTCACCAGGACGAACGTAGGGCTGGTGACATCTCTCTCGTCCGCCACCCCGAGGCCCCTGGCCACGCCCTTGACAAAAACCGTCTTCCCCGTGCCCAGATCACCCATCAAAGCTATGACTGTGCTTTCCGAAAGCATTGCGCCCAAAAGCTGGCCGAGGCGAAAGGTTTCATCCGGACTACTCGTCTTCACGCTCCAGGTTTCTTCTGCTTGTTTTTCTTGGTTCATCGCCTTTGAAAAAGGATCATCTCCAAATTAGTTGATCATATTTTTAAGGAAAGCTTGCCAAGGGCCCGGAAGGAAAGGCAGATTGTGCCGCAAGCATCGGCGGGATATCCACTTTCCATAAACCCAGAGCTTACCTTCCGC
>JASEHN010000429.1 GCA_030018715.1 Thermodesulfobacteriota bacterium
AGGTCGATGTGGGCAATCATCTTGCGAGCCATCTCATAGGGGTCCTCTATTAAATCCCATTTGCCCCCAACGATTTTCTCCAGCCCATTGAAGAGGTAATCCTTGAAGACCGGGGCTCCTTCAACGGGAAGATTGACCCCAAAGATCGTGTAAACTCCCGAGGCCACAAAATACTGCCCGATGGAAATGGCTTTTTCGCTCATCCATTCCGGGGCACATCCGGCAGCGGGGAGATCACTGATATCTTTTCCCAGACCACCGGCCTTGACCACTTCGGTGGCAGCCATGAGGATGCGGCTGTTATCCACGCAGGATCCCATATGAAGGACGGGAGGGATTCCCACCGTCTCGCAGACCTCGGCCAACCCGGGGCCACAGTAAATCCTGGCTGCTTCTGGAACCAGCAGGCCCGCTTTCCCGCAAGCCATGGCGTCACAGCCGGTGGTCAGGACGATGACATCATTCTTCAAAAGCTCCTTGACCACGATCAGGTGGGCGTTGTCATGCATGGTCCGGGCGTTGTTGCATCCCACTACACCCCCAATCCCCCGGATCCGGCCATTGATGATATTGTCATTCAAAGGAACGTAGGACCCGCGGAAAGTCCCACCGAGGTGGTAATTAATGGCTTCATAACTGAATCCCACCACCATCTTCTCTTTCTCTTTGGGAATCAAAACGTCGGCGCGACGGTTGGGGAAGTTATCGACGGCTATTTTCACAATCTTTTTGGCGTCTTCTAAGGCATGGTGTTCGTTAAACTGAACATGCTCGGTTTTCCCCGAGGCAACCTTACAGCGGGTGTTGGTGGTGATCAACTTGGTGTGATAGCAGGTGGCCACGTTGGCCAGGTTTTCCATGATGCATTGCACGTCCACCACCATCGCGTCCACCGCACCGGTAATAATCGCCAATTCCTGCTGTAGATAGTTGCCGGCAATGGGCATGCCGTGGCGCACCAGGATTTCATTGGCCGTACAGCACATCCCGGCCAGGACGATCCCTTTGGCTCCCTTGGAGGCTGCATACTTCAGCATCTCCGGGTCCTGCGACGCTACCACGATCATCTCCGAAAGGAGCGGCTCATGGCCATGGACGACGATATTGACGTGGTCTTTCTTCAGCACACCCAGGTTAATCTCTCCGTGGATGGGGTAGGGTGTCCCGAACATGACGTCCTGCAGGTCAGTGGCTATCATCGACCCGGCCCAACCATCGGCCAGGGCTGCCCGGGAGCACTGTTTGACGATGTTCTGGTAATCCTGATCCACGCCCATATGGGTGCGGTGCATGATCTCTACGATTTCCCGGTCAATTCCCCGGGGGATAATATCCAGCTTCCTCCAGAGTTCATACCGGGGTTTCGGAGCCCGCCGGGCGTAATAAATCTCTCCTTCCTGTTTCCCCCACTCGCCCAGGGCCTTCTCTCCGACTTCCACGGCAATCTCATAAATGTCCCGGGGTTCCTCTTCGCCGTTCACCAGCATGGTCGTGGCCACGTCAAAGTCTTCGGCGATCTTGCGTAACTTGACCTCGTCCTTAATCTTAAAGTCGGTAGTCTGTTTGCGGGCTGCCGCCAGGAAGACTTCGGCCACGGCCCGTCCATGATCCGAGTGGGCGGCAGACCCGGCAGCGACCATGCGGGCAAAGTTTCGGGCCGCAATGGTCTCCGGAGTCGCTCCGCAGAGCCCCATGCGCGTGTCTTTCCCTTCCAGGTCTTTCTTGGTCAAAGGAAGCCGGCACGGTCCCTGGGCGCACATCTTACAGCATGTCCCCTGCAGGCCGATGTTACAGGCTTTCATGGTCTCGGCGCGGTCAAAGATGGTCTCGATCCCCTCGGCCTGGGCTTTGTGCAACATCAGAATCGTGGCCGGATCCACGCTCTTTTCTTCGGGTTTTATCTGTTTCTTCTCTTTTTCCATTACTTTCAGTTTTTCTTTGGTCTCTTCTGCTGCCATTTATTTTCCTCCTTATTGCCCGATCTGGCAAACGCCAGGTTTAGTTTGTCATAAGCTCAGAGATCATCTCTTGCACTAATTTTATGGCTTCCGGATGACGCATCACCAAGATATCCGCCCCGGCCATAAGGAGGACTACTCCGGTGATGGCTTCGATTAAAATTCCCCGTTTTCTGGCATCCCCCAGGGCAGGAGCGTCTTCTGTCCTGGTTTTAGCCTCTTTGGTCTTCCAAACCTCTTTAGCCATATTGCAGAGGATGGGGAACTGCAGCCTTTCATCCTGCTGGGTGAGGGCGGCCATACGGTCGCGCTCGATTACGGAATAGGTATATTCGATCCCGTAACCCAGACCTCCTGTCGTTGGGTCCACAATAATCTGCGCATCCGGAACCCCCAGATTGCCCAATAAAACATTCAACTGTTTGGCCAGATTGACATCGATCGGGGAAGAAGCAATCAGGGTGTGTTTATAAGCGATGGCCCCGGCTCCGATTTGTTTGTAGTTTTTCTCCCCCACCGGACCGAGGATGAGATTCTTCCCGGCGCATAGCTCGGCCACCCGGCGCAGGGTATCCGCATCTTTCTCGTCATTCCCGCAGCCCCAGACAATCAACGGCACATCAATGGCCCCGGCCACTCTCTTGGCGATCTCCGCGGCTTCTTCCGAGGGTCGGTTTTTTCCATTGGGGTCCGTACTGGAAAGCTGCAGGCAAATCATCTTGGCCCCGTATTCATTGATACACTTCTTGGCCCAGGCAACCGGATCATGGACTACATCCTTAAAAGGCTCCAGGGCGGTTTCGGGCCAATCCTCAGGCGGAGCATCATAGACTTCCATGACAATCTGGGGAGGATGGGGCATCTGGCCTTCGAAAAGATGAAAAGGATAGGCGTTTTCCCCTCCCACGGTTACGGCTTTGTTACCCAGCCCAAGGGCAACTTCTTTAATTTTTCCTGTATATGAAATCTTCGGTATTTCCACAGCTACCTCCTTGGGAGATGACGTTCGGGTGTGGGCCCATACCCATCATATCTTGCCCCTCACACTCACTCTCCTCCCTGTTGTTCAAATGGTTTCCCTTCCACTTCCGTAAACAAACTTTTCTCCTATTTTTTTCCTCCCCCCTTTCGTAAAAAGATTTAGTCATTAGTCTAATGCCTATCACCTATCACCTGTTTTTATTATCTTTTCCATCATCTCCCCCACCACCCGCACGGCCGGGGAGCTATCTGGCAGGTCCAGAAGGGGTTTTCCGGTAAGATCGTATTCGAAGATTAAATCGTCCACCGGAATGACTCCCAGAAAATCCAGCCCCTGTCTTACAATCTCCTCACGAAAACCGGGCGTAAGCTCTTGGGGGGCCCGATCGATAATTAAATGTTTTCCTTTTATCGAAAGTTTGAGTTCCGCAATCAGCTCCCGGATCTTGCCCACGGTGCGGATTCCTTTGATGGAATAATCCGAAAGGAAGAGCAGATGATCCACCCCCTGGGTTGTCCGCCGGCTCAAATGTTCCATCCCGGCTTCGTTGTCCATTACTACAAAAGGGTAGTTCTTGGCCAAAAGGTCGATGTGCCGGCGAAGGATATTAT
>JASEHN010000430.1 GCA_030018715.1 Thermodesulfobacteriota bacterium
CGTTCGTGGTGAGCTTGTCGAACCACAAAAAAATACTTTTGCAAGAGGCTCTAATAAAATCGGGTCTGAGTCCTCCTTCTCCTTTGATAAAATCTATGGGGAGAGAAGTTGGAACCAAAGTCCCATTTTCCATAATGGGCAATTACGGTTCGGAAAGCAGCGCGGTTGCCAGAACAAGATGGGAAATGGCCAAGAACAAGAAGCTGAGGTAAAGGGTTGAAAAGCTCATTTTCTCAGTCATTCTTCAAACAGCCGGTTCCGCTTCGAAGGGGCGCTTCATCTTGGGCTGTTCAAAGAGCTTCAGGAATTTTCCTAAGGCAATGGCGTTGCCTTTCTCGTATTGGAAGGCGGCCAGGGTCACCAGGGGGTTGCGGATTTTGGCCAGCATTTCCCGCCAGAGTTTGGAGTTTGCCCTGACCTTGAGGTCCAGGTTCAGGCGGTCCAGGTCTTGGGGTAACCGCTGCCTGATTTCGGCCACCCCATGGCGCACCTGAATGGTGAAGGCTTCTCGAGTGTCGGAAAAGATCATCCCTACCACTTGATTCACTTCGGCGCCGGCTTTCGGGTCCAGGTTCACGGCCATCAAGTCGAAAAAGCTCCGCAAAGGAATGTGCTGCAAGGTCTCAGGAGAAGGTCTGGCCTTTAATAACGACACGAAGCCCTCCCGGATTTCCAGGGCCTCGGTGAGATAATAGTGCCGGGCGTTGGGGTTCTGTTCATTTTCCGCCAGGGCGTTCAAGGCCTGGATCCGGATGTTGTGGGCCTCGCCATTTTCGGGATTCAATTGAATCAGGTGGCCGGTGATCTCCAAGGCCGCCTGGAACTCTTTCTTTCCCAGAAGGTCCTTAGCCTGCCGGACCAGTTCCTTTTCCCCTCCGGCCAGCCTGGCCATCAGGCTGGCCCGCTCTTTGCGGGTGAGGGGCTGGAGGGTGGCCGAATCGCCGTCGAACCAGCCGAGGTTGCCGGCAAACATCGAGCGCACCGACCAGGAAACTTTGCCGTAGAAAGGCTGCAAATAGGGCGCCTCGGCCAGATGGGGCGGGAGTTTGCCCTGCTCGGCCAATTCATCCGGTGTAAGTCCGGCGTTGATGCCTCGAATAGACTGGTCATGGACATACTGAATGGCGTCCCGGTAATTGGTGAGTATCTCCTGTATCTTTTGAGCGCCGATGATCGGACGCGTGTGGCAGGGCACCAGATATTCCGGGTTCAAGTCCCGCATCTTGTCCACGCTCTGGTACCACTGCTTCAAATTGCGGAAGGAGGTCCCTCGAATCGTGTAAAGATTGGGAAAGGCCCAGTAGAAATTATCGGCAGGTATCAGCGCCTTCTGTTTGGGCAGCCAGACGATAATCTGGTCTTCGGTTTCGCCGGGGGCGAAGATCAGCTTGAAAGTGATCCCGGCCGCCTCAGCCTCCAGAGTTTCGGAAAAGGTCTTGGTGGGGCGGACAAAGCCTATTTTGCTGTCCGGTTTCAGCCCCATCAAAGGGCCTATACCTACATTTAGCACCTGACCGGGCGCCAGAAAATTGCCGTACATCCGCAGAGATCGTGAGCCGATAATCGGCTCGATCTCGGTAAAGAGTCTTCTAACATGGTATTCGGTGGTCTCATGAGCGTAGATCTCTGGCCGGCCGGCGGCGGCAAAGGCTTCCGCACCGAAGACATGATCAGGATGGGAATGGGTGTAAATGATGGCCTTAACCGGTTTGGTGGTTATCTTGCGGAATTCGCTCAGGACTTCAGCGGCCTCTTCCAGGGTGGTCATGGTGTCGACTATGATCACGCCGTCATCCCCCTCGATCATGATGGAATTGGCGATGCCGTAACCTATGGCCACAAAGATATTGTCCCCGACTTTTTCCACGCCTTTCTTGAATATTTTGCTGTGTTCCGCCAGAGCTTTGTTCGCACCGACCGGTATCGGCGGAGACATTTTCTTTATGGCTCGGTTGGAATAAAACCAAATCCCGGCAAATCCCGCAATTACGACGATGATGATGCCTATTAAAATCTTTTTGAGCATAATGAAATCCTCCCTGTAACGATGACAATGTACAATTGTCGAATGGATTAGAGGACTTTTCTTCTGATCATTATTGCCTTTATCCCTCAGGAACTCTGGACAGGCCATTTAAGATTACTGCATGGAAAGGTGAGGTGGGTGGTACCGAATTCAAGGCCATAGGGCATAGGGATGGAAGAATTAAACTTCTTAGAAACAGGGGGCTACTGGCTTCAGGGTCACTTTTTCCTTCCGGGCCATTTTGATCACTTCCACCAAATTATTAACCAGGGCTCGATGCAGCCGGTCCCCTTTCTCGGCTGTCGAAAGCGTCGGGTCTCCGGCGACACCGCTGGGCTCTGTGGCCTTGCGGAACCCCTCCAGGGTGGAGGGAGTAAAGACACGATCTGCTATGACGTATGGATCCGTGACATGAAATTTTTTCTTCTTGGGCAAGTTCTTCACGGCTTTCTTGATGTCCACCAGTTCCGGGAAGATGTGCATCATATGGGACGTTTCCAGCTCTTCCGCGTGGCCGATCCCTCCAGGGGGAGACTCGCGAATTTCTCTGGCAGTAGTTTCGGCGAGGAAAAAGGGGTCGGCAATGGTCACGTAAGCCCCGCTTTCGTTGCGAATGCGCGAGCAGGCTATCTCCAGGGGGGGAAGATTGGCCTTGCGATGGCCGTTGATGACAATCAGCCTCTTGAAACCATGGAATATCAAACTACGCAGGACTTCATAGAGTATGCGAGTCAGGGTCTCGGGCGTAATGGATATAGTGCCCGGATAAGCCATATGGTGGGGGGCCCAGCCATACCAGCAGGGAGGGGCCACAATAGTCTTTGTGGCCCGGGCCGCATCCTCGGCCAAACGGATGGCCACCAGGGCATCGTTGCCCAGCGGCAGATGAAGGCCGTGTTGTTCCGTGGAGCCGAAGGGAAGAATGATTACGCTGTCCTTTTTCAAATAATCCCGGACTTCCGCCCAGGTCCATTCGTAAAGATATAATTTTTCCATAACCCTCTTCTCCATTTTATCCGTTAGCTTCGCTCCACGAATTCCACGATGTTCCCATCCGGATCTTTAACCAGAGCAATGCGCACTCCGGGGCGTACTTCTTTTTCCGGCAAAGCAAATTCAATTTCTTTTCCTTTGAGCTCCACGCAGAGTTCCGCAAGGTTTTTGACGACGAAGGTCACGTAACGAAATCCTAATTGTGCTTCCAGGCCGATGGCTCCCTTCGGAGGAACGGTTTTGGGCTCGATCAGTTTAAAGTCGCTGGTACCGAAACGCAATCGGTGCATGGTTCCAAACCATAGGGGAGTGATCCCCACAAATTCCAGCCCTAAGATATTCTGGTAGAAATTAAGGCTGGCCCTGATGTCGCTGACCACAACGCCCAGGTCTAAAGAATCTTTAGCAGGTTTCATCATGATGTCTTTTACTCCTTTCAAAAGGTTATCTCAGAAACGGCCTTCAATCTCAACAATATAATTTCCCCCTACCTGGGCCCAGGATAAAACCGGCCAGAAAAGAAGCGCACAC
>JASEHN010000431.1 GCA_030018715.1 Thermodesulfobacteriota bacterium
AACGACGAAGGTGAAGCGCAATCCGCCTTAGGCGGACAGATGGACTTTTTACGAAACCATCAAAATTTACGGTTGAGGTTCGTGATTGCCGTGATAATAGCGGTGAAGCAGAAGAACACCGATAATGATCAGGATGATGGGGCCGACCAGGAAAGTCCAGTTCTCAAAGGCCGGGAAGAAATGGACGACAAAATTAACTACGAAAAGAATGACCCCGATACCGCCTACGACCCAGCCAGACAGGGTTTTCCGGTTTATCAAGAAAAGGCCTACGCCGGTGGCCACCAAAAGAAGCGGCCAGGTCGTATCCTTGAAAGCAAGGATATCCAGGTTATCCAGAATTAACAGGGGCCCCAGTGTCACCAGCACCAGCCCGCCCAGCAAAAGGCCCTTCTTTCCTCGCATCCTCTCCTGCCGTCTTCCATTCCTTCTGTTTGAATTTTATTACCATGTCTGGTAAATTAATTCAAGGAAAAAGTTTAAACCGCTAAGCGCTTAGCGCTCTGCGCATAGCGTTTTTAATGCTTTATGCTCCAGTTCATCGAAAATTTAAAGCGACATCGTTTTTATGCGCCGCAGGTGGTTTGCCATCAAGCCATTCCTTCTCAGGCGGGGCAATGGGTAAAACTGGAAACCGCAATACCGCCTTTATTGCACCAGGCCTTGAAAAATCTGCACATTGACGCCCTCTACTCCCACCAGGCAAAGGCTATCCAAAAAATACGGGAAGGCAAGAACGTGGTCATTGCCACGCCGACGGCCAGCGGCAAAACTCTGACTTACACCCTGCCGGTGATCGAGTCCATCCTCGAAACCCCGGAATCAAAAGCACTGTACATCTTCCCCTTAAAAGCGCTGGAGCAAGATCAGTTGAAGGCCCTGAAGGAATTTACCTCACCGATTAAAGGTCAAGTTAAATTTCCCGCAGCAATCTATGACGGGGATACGTCGAGTTACCGCCGGCAGAAAATTCGCGAATCCGTCCCCGCGATTTTGATCACCAACCCGGACATGGTGCACTTAAGCCTGCTTCCCTTCCATACCCAGTGGGAAGCGCTTTTCCGCAACCTCCGGTATGTAATAATTGACGAGCTGCACACTTACAAAGGGATCTTCGGTTCGCACCTGGCCCAGGTCATCCGCCGGATGGAGCGGATATGCGACTTCTATGGGTCGAGGCCCCAGTTTATCGCTTGTTCGGCTACGATCGCCAACGCCCGGGCATTTGCTGAGAGGCTCACCGGCCTTCCTTTCGAGGCTATCGAAGAAAGCGGAGCGCCCCGGGCCGGGAGGAATTTCCTTTTTCTTAATCCCACGGGAAGCCCCTATACTCTGGCAGCCAAGCTTTTCCTGGATTGCCTTGATAACGGCTTTCGCACTCTGGCTTTCACCCAGGCCAGGAAGATAACGGAACTACTACACACCTGGGTTTTGAAGGATCGCCCGGATTTAAGAGGCCGGGTGAGCTCTTACCGCGCCGGGTTCCTGCCGGAAGAACGCCGGGAGATCGAAGCCAAGCTTGTGTCCGGCGAGCTCCTGGGGGTAATCTCTACCAGCGCCCTGGAGCTGGGCATTGATATCGGGGGTTTGGATGTTTGTATCCTGGTGGGCTATCCGGGGACGGTAACCGCTACCTGGCAGCGGGGAGGCCGGGTAGGGCGAACGGACCGGGAGTCGCTGGTGGTCTTGATCGCCCAGCCCGATGCCCTGGACCAGTATTTCATGCGCCACCCGCAGGATTTCTTCGGGCGGGGGTTTGAGAGCGCGGTGGTGGACCCGGATAATTCTGTCGTCGTTTCCAGGCATCTTATCTGCGCCAGCGCCGAAATTCCTTTGCGGATGGAAGAAGAAATTATCCCTCTAAAAAAATACGGCGCCCTTCTCGATCAACTGGTTGCCGAAGGAGAACTGCTGCGCAGCGCCTCCGGCCAGGAGTGGTTTTCCCACCGGATCAACCCCCACCGGATGGTGGACATTCGCTCCGCGGGAGAAGGCTTTACCATCTTTGAGGAGGGAACGAAACGCTTGATCGGGAAGAGCAATGTGCCCAGGGTTTACAACGAATGCCACCCGGGGGCGATTTACCTGCATAAGGCCGACCCATACCTGGTCACTCAATTAGACCAGGGGAAAAAGGAGGTCTGGGTAAAACAAGCCGATGTAGATTATTATACCCGGGCGCTTTCGGAAAAGGAGACGGAGGTCCTCTCCGTAGTCCGCACCCAGCACTTGGCCCAGTTCACGTCCTGTTACGGCAGATTAAAGGTAACCGAAAGAGTCAGGGGCTTTGAGAAGCGGCGCATCTTCGGCCAGGATCTCCTTAGCGTCCATGAGTTGGAAATGCCTGCCCATGTTTTCGAAACCATGGGACTGTGGATTATCCTTCCGGAAGAGATCTCCCAGCGGGTGAAGGAAGAGGGGCTGCATTTTATGGGGGGGATTCACGCTGTGGAACATGCCTCCATTGCCCTTTTCCCGCTTTTTGCCCTCTGCGACCGGAATGATGTGGGGGGAATTTGCTACCCGGTGCATCCCCAACTGGAAAAGTCGGCGATTTTCATCTACGACGGATACCCCGGAGGGGTGGGACTGGCAGAGTATGGCTACGGCATGCTCGAAGAACTTCTGAAAAAGACCATCTCCCTGATCCGTGATTGTCCCTGCCTGGACGGCTGCCCTTCGTGCGTCCATTCCCCCAAGTGCGGCTCGGGAAACAAACCCTTAGACAAGCGTGCTGCGGAATTCATCCTTAAGTGGTTATTGGGGGAAAAAGTCCCTGAAAAACGAGGGGCAGAGAAAATTAGAAAAGAGCCGCTTCCCTCATCTGCCGCTCATTTCCTTCCGGCCGATTCTGAAATTAGAGAGCCCAGGGGGGATATGGCGGCAACCCGGCACCCGGCCTGGCTCAAGGAAGAAATTTCCCGCCACCGGGTTCTTTTCCTGGACATAGAAACCCAGCGGAGCGCCGAAGAAGTCGGCGGCTGGCAGAACAAGCACCTGATGCGCTTGGCCGTGGCTGTGATTTATGATTCCCTAAAAGGTTCTTTTGATGTGTTCAAAGAAGACGGTGTCCATGACCTGATCGCCAAACTGAAGACCGCGGAATTAATCGTGGGGTTTAACATTGCCGACTTCGATTACAATGTCCTTAAAGGCTATTCTTCCTTCGGTTTTTCTACCCTTAAAACTTTTGATATTTTGCAGGAAATTACCAGCAAGTTGGGCTACCGCCTCTCTCTTAATCATCTGGCCCACAAGACTCTGAACATGGAGAAATCAGCCAATGGCCTACAGTCATTGCAATGGTTTAAGGAAGGGAAGATTGAGGAAGTGATCGCCTATTGCCAAAAAGACGTAGAGATCACCAGGGACCTCTTTTTCTTCGGCCTGGCCAATGGCTATCTCCTGTTCGAAACCAAAGCCGGCCAGCGCGTGCGCCTGCCCGTGGAGTGGGACCTGTCCAAGATTATCAAGGCTTAAGGCACAAGGTGCAGGGCACAGGGCGAAAAGGAGAGAAAAGGGGAAGGGACAAAATCGATTTAAAAA
>JASEHN010000432.1:0-2198 GCA_030018715.1 Thermodesulfobacteriota bacterium
TATTCAGCCCGACCGTCGGTGAGAAAAATGGGAGAATAAATGGGAAACTATCTCCTGATTGAAGACCGGATGTTTCAGCCCTATCGTTCGAAAGGATTTTTGGCAAATCCTAAGAGGATGGGCTTCTTGGATTTTCTGCGGGAGCTGCGCCAAGAGGTATTTCCATTTTCCAGAGGTAACAGGCTCTGCGTGGTGGGCCTGGAAGAAGTTCTCCTCCAAGCAGGTTCCGGCGAGAATTTTATGAAAGTCTCCCTTGGAATCCGGGAAATCTTAACTTCCCGGGCCAATGAACTGGAAGCAAATCTTGGGCAGGTGCAGATTGTTTTTCGAAGATCCCTGAAAAGAGCCGATGATTTCTGGTTCGACCCCGGAGGGAATCGGCGGGTCAGCCTCAGGCCCATCTTCGGATCACCCATAAAACAATCTGACCAAAATGGCAACGAATATTTTATGACAGGTTTTAATCTAACATGAACGGAACAAATGGAAATAGTTCTCTAAAACTCTATGATCGGGTCAGAGTTCCTTCAAGACCTGAATTGGGTACGGGCGAGGTTTTAAGGATTGCCGAGTTTGCCGGAGTATATCAGGCGGATGTGGCTTTTGATTCTCCGGAAGGGAGAAAACTTGAAACGATCCCCCTCGAACTGCTGGAATCGACCGCCGATCTATGGCAGAGGCTGGCAGCCGGAAATTTGGATGATCCCGAATCCTATCGACTCAAGCAGCTTGCCTTTGAATTTATCTATTCCAACAACGGCGGAGAGCTCAGCTCCAGCCGAGTAAACCTCCTTCCCCATCAGATATTGCTGGTTCATGACCTGGTGGCCATGCGCGACCGTCGCCTCCTTATCGCCGACGAGGTCGGGCTGGGAAAAACCATTGAAACGGGGATGCTGCTCAGGGAGTTGATCGCCCGGGGAGAGGCGGAAAGGATCCTGATTGTTACCCCTGCCGGTCTGACCCGCAACTGGAGGCAAGAGCTGGCCAATGGCTTCAGACTGCACTTCGAAATCCTGAATCAGGATTTTACGGACCATGGTTCAGCAACGTGGGAAACCCATCATTTGGTTATCGCCTCCATTGACACCCTAAAGGTTCCGAGAAGGGTGCAGAGGCTTCTTTCCGCCCCTCCCTGGGATTTAATCGTTATCGATGAAGCCCACCATCTTTCCCGGATCCGCACCGGCAATAAAACGAATGTGACGCAGAACTATAAGCTGGCAGAAGCTTTGCGGGGGCACACGCAGGATTTCCTTTTTCTTACCGCAACCCCCCACCAGGGAAATGCCTTCCAGTTCTGGTCTTTGATCCAGCTCTTGAACGACCAGCTCTTTGCCTCTTCGGATGATGTTTCCAACCATCGGGGATTGCTCGCGCGGGTCATGATCCGGCGGACCAAGCGGGAAGTAACCGACGTCCAGGGGAACCCAATTTTTTGCAGAAGGCAGGTTTCAACCGAGACTTTCAGCATGGCCCCGAGGGAACGCAATTTCTACGATAAATTGAGCGATTACCTGCGCGAAGGATATGATGCGGCTGGTATTCATCAGGTGAAAACAACGAGCAAGCAGAGGGCCATCGGTTTTGTGATGGCCACCTTCCAAAAGATTATGTCGTCGAGCCCGAGGGCCATTCTTCAGGCCCTGCGGCGGAGGCTGCTCGTTCTCCTCACTCGAAAACAGATTCAACTTGAGGCCAAGAGGCGCAGCGGAGCCGCGGTAGCCGAAGAGATCATGGCGATCCAGGATGAGATGCTGAATCTGGCTGCGAAGATCCTTGGCCTTGAACAGAAGATGAATAGCGATGCGGAAGCTTATGTGCAGAGAGTAAGGCGGCGCATTCTGAAGAAAATGGAAGAGGATTATGAGACCACAACCTGGTCTCTTGACCCGGATGAGGAGGCGGAAGATGGGGTTTTCGCCGAAGCGGACATCCCCAACGAGATTGAGAAAGTGCGGGAATTGGTTTCCTTAGTTCCGGAAGGGAGAGACCGGCGCTTCGACACGCTTGTGCGAGCCATCAGCGATTTATCCCGTTCGGAAACAAAAGAAAGGTTTGTCATCTTTACCCAGTATGTGGACACCCTGGAATTCTTGAAACAAGAGCTGGGGACCATTTTTGGCTTAGGCCGGATTGCCACGATCAAGGGCGGCCCGATTGATGAAAAGATCGCAGCCGTTGAGGCCTTCTGGAAG
>JASEHN010000432.1:2298-3535 GCA_030018715.1 Thermodesulfobacteriota bacterium
ATCGGCTGGCCCCCCGGTATGAGCGGGTGACTTTCGACCGCGAATTGGCCATGCGGGTCCGGAATTCTGAACTCGCCGGGTTGGGTCACCCGCTTGTCGATGCTTTGATCGAAGAATTCAGACAGCCTGTTTTGCCGGGAAATGTCTCCGGTGCGGCGAGTGGAAATAAAATCTGCGCCCACTATTTGGTTCAGCATCGAACTCCGGCTGGCCAACTTCAAGGGAGGACATTCAATTTTCTGTGCAATACTCAAACCATGGAAGTTCGATCCTTAAGACGATTTGAATTATACGAAGCGAAAAAATCAGAAGCAGACCTTGGTGATTTTCAGAAAGTACGGGAAGGCATAGAAGCCGCCCTACAAAACGCCATCATCGAATGGCTTCCAGATCGTCAATCCAGGGCAGGATTGCAGATTAGTCTTATTGGTCTGCAAGCAATGGCCTAAAAAAATATTAACCAAACCATAGAGAGGCCGTATACTATTTCATCAGGGCAACCAATTGCTTTTTAGTTTTGGAAAGAATTTAATCGCTTCGGAGGATTATCATGAGTGTGGATATAATTGAGATAGCAATTGATAACCTTACCGACCATGTAAAATTCGAGAAATTGGCATCGGAAGTTATGCGGGACGAAGGCTTTCATAATATAAAGCCATTAGGTGGGGTGGAAGATAAAGGACAAGATGCCAAGCAAGAAAGTTTCTTCCTATCTGAAGCTCGAAACACCCTTACCGTGTTTCAATATACCATCCAAGAGCGGCTTGGTTGTAAAATTGACGAGACGATATACAAACTTGCCAAGAATAAAATTGAATACCAATTACTAGTCGTTGTAACCACTCATAAAATAAGCAGTGAACGTCAAGATATCATGATCAGAGATGCCAGAAAAAAATATGGCGTTAATCTAAGTATTTTCGATCGAAAAACCCTTATAAATCGCCTTGCCAATTATGAAAACGGAATTTTCCATAGGCATTTCCCAGACATTGAAAAACAAGTTAAAGTCCTGACTTCTAGAAAACCAGAGCTATCAAATGAAGATGCAAGCCTCCTCGAAATATCGATGCTGAAAGCTGCTATTGCCTTCACGTTCAATCCGAGTGCCCCAGGGGTAAAAAAATCTCTATTTGATTATTTGATTTTTGCTCTTCTTCTTAAAAATTCCGACAAAGGTATACAAATTTCCAAACTAGCGTGAGTTTCCTACTTATCGCGGTTTGGACGTTGG
>JASEHN010000433.1 GCA_030018715.1 Thermodesulfobacteriota bacterium
GAAGGCAAATCCGGGGAGCGCATGGTTGCGGTCGTTCTCCACAAACCCGGCCAGATGGGCAAGCGCTACCGGATTGCCACGGAAAAGGATGATAAGGTATTCCGGGAGGCAGCGGCCTGTTTGGAGAAGACAAGGGAAAAACTCATGGCGGAATGGGGGATGGACCCGGTGCCGGATGAGCCCCTTACCAGAGTTCCGGTTTCATTCGGAGTGATAAACGTGTGGGTTTATGGAATGAATACCTGGGGCTCTCTCTTCAACCCCCGCCAGAAGCTCGCCCTGATCACTCTTTCCGACAAGGTGCGACAGACCTACGGACAAATGATCGCCAGCAAATACGAGGCGGATTATGCTAAAGCGGTGGTTACCTATTTGGCTTTTGCAGTAGACCGCCAGGTAGATTATAATTCGTCACTTTGCGTTTGGGCTGTAGCGGGAGAATTCATCGCACATACTTTTGGAAGGCAAGCACTTCCTATGGTTTGGGATTTTATTGAACTTTCACCGTGGAGCAATGCGACTGGTGACTGGCATTCCGCCATGGAATGGATTACGAGGGTGTTAGAGTTTTGCTCGGGGGATTCTTTTCCAGCAACGATTACTCAGGCATCAGCTACTTCTTTATCTTTTCCTGAAAATTACTTCGATGCTGTTTTTACGGACCCACCATATTATGACAATGTACCATATTCTCATATATCTGATTTTTTCTACGTTTGGTTGAAAAGAACCCTCGGCGAGGTTCATCCAGAACTCTTTTCAACACCATTAACTCCAAAGAAAAATGAGATTGTTGCTTATTCGGCTGGAAAGGGAGGATTTGAGGAAGGGAAAAGATTTTTTGAAGAGATGTTGAAAAAGTCCTTCCAGGAAATCCATCGGGTGCTGAAGCAGGACGGCATAGCCGTAATCGTCTACGCCCATAAATCCACAGAGGGCTGGGAAACTCTAATCAATTCGCTTCTCGACTCGGGTCTTGTCATGACTGGAGCATGGCCGCTTCATACAGAGATGCAGGCGAGGCTTCGGGCTCAGGAATCAGCCACCTTGGCCTCGTCCATCTACATCATCGCCCGGAAAATGGAGCGGCAGGCTACGGGGTTTTATCAGGAGGTCCGGCAGGCCCTTGAAGATCATTTGAAGAAAAAACTGGAACGCCTCTGGCAAGAGGGGATCGGCGGGGCGGACTTCTTCGTCGCCGCCATCGGCTCGGCCATCGAGGTCTTCGGGAAATACGAAAAGGTCATGGACTACGAGGGCGCCGTCGTCCGGGCAGACCGGATGCTGGAAGATGTGCGGAAGATCGCCACGGAATACGCCGTCCGTCAAATACTTCATAACGGGTTTGTAGGGGAGATCTCCGACCTGACCCGCTTTTATGTTCTGTATCGCTGGAACTACGGGAGCGCCAAGATCCACTTCGATGAGGCCCAGAAGCTGGCCCGGAGCTGCGGCATAGACATCGCCCGGGAATGGGGCGGCGGTTTCATCCGCAAGGAAAAGGAATTTATTCGGGTATTGGGGCCGGAGGACCGGGATCCGGACGACATGAAACGCCGCGAAGAACTGATCGACGTTCTCCACCGGTGCCTGCGCCTGTGGGAAAAGGGGAAACGAAATGATTTTGTGGCCCTTCTTCAGGAATCCGGTTTAGGCAAGAGCGAGGCTTTCTACCGTGTCGGACAGGCAATCTCGGAAACCCTCCCCAACGAAAGCAAGGAGAAAAAGCTCCTGGATGGTTTCTTAGCTGGCAGAGAGCGTCTCAGAGAAGAAATGACCAAAACCGAAAAACAGGAGAGAATGTTATGAAGGCCTTTCACACCGTTGCCATACCCCACAAGGATATTCTGGAGGGGAAGCTCACAATGGATGTCTTTGCGGCCGACCTCTGGGAAGTCAGCCGCAACCGGGGGCCAGAGGAGTATAAAGACTCCGAAACCTTCTTCAGAAAGACCTATCTGACACAGGGTTTGGAAAACCTCCTGGGCATTGTCGAGAAGCGGCTGAAAAGCCTGGGAGGAGATCCTGTGGTCCAGATTCAGACCCCCTTCGGTGGCGGGAAAACCCATGCCCTGATTGCCATGTACCACAGGGCGGCATCCTGGGGAGCAAAGACGGTCGTAGTGTCCGGCACTGCCCTTAGCGCCGATCAGACTCTGTGGGGTCTCATGGAAAAGCAACTGACGGGAAAAACCGCCAGGTTCACCGGCATGGGAGCGCCGGGGAAGGAAGCTATCCTCGATCTCCTGTCCGGAAAACAGCCGGTCATGATCCTTATGGACGAGATCCTGGAATATGCCACCAAGGCGGCGGCGGTTAAGGTGGAGGCAAGTCATCTTGCTGCACAGACCATCGCATTCATAAAGGCTTTGACGGAAGCGGCTGGAAATCTTGAAAAAGTCTGCCTACTCATTACCTTGCCCTCAAGTATTATCACCCATTACGATGAGCAGGCCGAAATCTTATACCAACAATTGCAGCAAGTATCCGGCAGGGTGGAGAAGATTTATACCCCTGTGCAGGATGATGAAGTCGTTAAGGTAATTCGGCGCCGGCTTTTTAGCCAGGTTGACGAAAGCGCAGCAAAAAAGATTGTGGCGGGATTCATTGATTATGCCGAGAAAGAGGGGATCCTGCCTGCCGGAGTCCAGCCGAGTCAATACCGGGATCGATTCTTAGACTCGTATCCTTTCATGCCCGAGGTTGTTGACATACTGTACCACCGTTGGGGGAGCTTTCCCACCTTCCAAAGGACTCGTGGAGTGTTGAGGCTTCTATCGCTGGTGATTCATTCTTTGAAAGCATCCAACAAGCCTTACATCGGCCTTGGGGATATTAATTTGGCCAACCAGGAGATCCGGCAGGAATTCATCAAGCATATCGGCGTGGAATATAACACGGTCATTGCGGCGGATATCAACGATGCGAATGCCGGAGCCAGGAAGGTGGACGAATCACTTGGAAATGCCTATCAGGGGCTGAGTTTGGGCACCAGGACGGCAAACGTAATTTTTCTTCATTCTTTTTCCGGAGGGCGCGAGCGGGGCACAACCGTTTCTGAAATCAAACGGACCGCAACGAGTTTGGAAAACCCTGCAAGTGTCGTGGCCGAGGCGGTTGAGCAGTTGAAGGGCAAGCTCTTTTACCTCCAGAGCCTGGGGGATAAATACTATTTCAGCAACCAGCCGAACCTGAACCGGATACGCCTTATCAAGATGGAAAACATAAAAGACCCGGAGGTGGTTGAGGTTGAAAAGGATTTACTGAAAGAGAACCTGAAAGGCTCAAGGTTAAAAGTATTTATCTGGGAGGAGGACCCTGGAAACATTCCCGACACCGAGGAACATAAACTCCTTGTCCTTAAAAAGAAAAGTGATCAAGTAATGGAGAATATCCACAAGAACAAGGGCCTTACGCCGAGAGTATATCGGAATACCCTTTTCTTCCTTTATCCTCTCGAAGCCGAAAGAGTTTTGTTCAGCAACACCGTAAAGATGAAGCTCGCCTGCGAATCAATCGACGGGGATAA
>JASEHN010000012.1:0-7183 GCA_030018715.1 Thermodesulfobacteriota bacterium
CGGCCGCGGGCTTGGCCGCGCCCTCCTGAATCATGCCCTGCTATTTTGCCGCGAACGTCAATTCAAGTCCGTTCTGCTGTGGACGTTCAGCGACCTCGAGGCCGCTGCCCACCTGTATCGATCCGTCGGCTTCCTTAAAACCGAACAAAAAACCCATCAACTTTGGGGCCGAACGCTTACTGAGGAAAGGTATGATCTATTCCTGTGAACCGCGTTCCCCAGTTTATTGCAGTTGATCGAACAAGGGAACCAAGCCTTGATCCTATCCGCCCGTGATATTACCGCCTTTGGATCCAGCAGGAACTTCAAGAATATCCATTTCAATAAACTATATTCTCCAAACCCGGCCCAGCCGGAACCAAAAAAGAGAAAGATTGAGAATCCTAAATCCCAATATCTATCTAAAATAAATCGGCATACCTTTGAGGCTTTTGCAAAAGTCTTAAACACCGTCATTCCCGCGAAAGCAGGAATCCAGGGCAGCCTGAAAAATCTGGATTCCGGGTCGCGCTTCGCTTGCCCGGAATGACGATTGAGCACCAGATTTTGAGATTTGCAAGAACCTCCTTTACCTCCTTATTTTGGGATGATGGTCAACCGGCCATGTTGCGAAAACAGGCTAAACGCTGCTCAAGCAGGGCCGCTTTCGACAAAATTTTCCATGAAGGGCTGTAAGTCAATAAGGATTTTTCGTATGAATTTAGCTTTATGCAAACAATCATTTATTACTTCTTTTTCCCCGGTCGAAGGCCTCACGCAGGGCAACCCTTTAGGGGTTGCCATTATGAGGCAGGGGACAAGCCCCTGCCCTACGCCCATTTTTCAAAAAGCTAAAGTGTTACCAAAAGTAAAGGGCCTCCCCAATCATTTCGGCTCCCAAAGTTTGACTCGTCGCCTCTATGCTAAAAGCATTACCAATCGCGCAGGGGGTGATGTTCTAACGTGTCCCGCCTGAACGATTCGTAGTCTTTCTTAAGTGTCTCGTAAAGCTTGGCATTCTCCAAGGCAATAGCACCCAGATTGGCAACCGCCCCCACAAAATAGATATCATCGAGAGTAAATTGGCGTGGCTCCGGAGTGTAAACCCTTACCACGCCTATGATCTCCTCTCTGAGCATCATTGGCACGGAAAGGATAGAGGCGATTCCTTCTTTTTTGGCTTGCTCCCGGTACTGAATTCGATCATCCTCGGAGGCATGGAGGACAGCTACCACCTTGCCTTCTAAAGCTTCTGAAAGGCTTTTATCCGCTGATACAGGACCTTTTCTTATGTACCAATCGCTGAGCCCATAGGCAGCGGTATGTATGAGCAGCTTTTTGTCTGGCGATAAAAGCATCAGGGAACAGCCTTTAGCCCCCACCGCCTTAGCCACGTTCTCCACAATTGATTGAAGGATATCTCCAGAAGCACGGGTTGAGTTCAAAGTAGCGGCCACTTCATACAAGCTCTGGTAATAAATTTCAACTGTTTTTTCCATGGCTTCCTCCTTTGATTTTTAGCAGCCTGCTAATGTTGATTGGGAAGTTGTTTAGAAAATTCGTCAGGAGTTTCTGAAAGCGAAGGAGTTTCCACGGCACTCAGTTTATCGCTGAACTTTTCCATCTGGCGCTGCGCCGAGTCAAAACTTCCTTTAGCCATCTCTACGTGTCTTCCCAACTTTCTGAACTCTTCCTGGAATCTGGCTAAGGGGGTACGCAGCCCCGCTAATTGCTTGATGATCTCCCGGGCGCTCTCTTCCACTTTCATCCCCCTCAGCCCCAGGAGAATCGTGTGCAGGTAGGCATAAAAACTATTGGGAGAAACCGGGACGACATGTTTGGTAAAAGCATATTCCCGCAAGCTCTTCCCTTCGCCCAGGGCTTCATCCTTGATAAAAGCCTCGTAGTAAACATTCTCGGCGGGAATATACATAAGGGCGAAGTCGCAGGTTCCTTCGTTGGGGAGAATGTATTTACTGGCGATCGCCTCCACATGTTTCTTCACGTCAGCGGCAAAGAGCTTGAGAAAACTCTTCTTCGCCCCATCGTCCTCAGCCAAAAGGGCCTTCTGAAAATTTTCCAGGGGAAACTTGGCGTCGACAGGGACGAGCCCCTGACTTAAGCGGACCACCGCATCCACGCGTTCTCCGCTCTTAAAAGAATGTTGCATGTTGAAGTATTCGGCGGGCATGATCTGGGCTAAAAGGTCGCCCAGGAGGAACTCACCCAGCCCCCCGCGGATCTTGGGAGCCCGCAGGATCTCCTGCAGGCTGGCAATGGAACGTCCCACTTCTAAAATGCGTTTGTTGGCTTCATCCAGCTGAGCCAGGCGAGCCTGAACCTCCTGCACCCGTTCGCTGAAATGCTGGCTGGCCTTCTGCACCAGGCCCATCCCGGTTCCTACCTGCTCGCTCACCTGGGAAGCGACGGAGTTGAGTTGATTCGTGACCTGACTGGTTAAAGAAGATAACTGGTGGTGAATCAGCTGAACGTTTCCATCCAGGCTCCGTCCAACCTGGTCGCGCAGGCCATCGATCTGCTGCTGGAGGAGCAAAAAGGCCGGATCTTTTTCCTTGGTGGCGCGGATCTCCCGCCATTGTTTGGCGCTCTGCCAGAAATAGATAGAAACCAGCCCTACAAGAATAACGAGAAAAATCAGAATCCAAATTTCCATCGAATTTAAATCCTGCGTAGTTTGAAAAATTTAAAATTTCCCTCAATTTAACAAAAAATCATTCTTGTCTCAATGGGAAAGATTATATGGTGAAATCTGGAAAAAAGCCAAAAAAGGGGGCAGGTCTTGTTTGTTGACTTCTCTATTTCTTTCATTAACCGGCTTAGAGTCGAATACTTCAAACTCAAATAATCCGCA
Organism: Thermodesulfobacteriota bacterium; assembly: GCA_030018715.1. Lineage (GTDB taxonomy): Bacteria > Desulfobacterota > SM23-61 > SM23-61 > SM23-61 > JAHJQK01. The sequence continues at coordinate 2,852 of JASEHN010000012.1, forward strand.
ACCTCCCGCTGACTATTTGTAGGAACGTTGTTTAAAACATTCATTTCTTTTATTTTATACTATCATCCCTCCTGATTTGTTCATCGTGCTTCAACGGTCGCCAAGCCATTTCACCAACTCCAAATCCTTTTTAACGGCTTTGTATAGGGTCTCATCCGCTGTAATGAAGGGGATTCGTTCCGCTTCAGCCAGCGCAAGATAACTGGCGTCGTATGCCGATCGGTTGAAGGCCCGGCAAAAATAAACCACCCGGGAATATAATCCCGAAACACCCACAGTCCTCATCCCCAGGTTGGCAAATCCTTCTATTGCGGAAATGATTACCTCTTCCCGCAGACGACCGCGCTTTTGGGCGACAACCAGGCCATTGATTACTTCATATTCCAATAGAGATGGAACGATAATTTCCAGATCGTCCGCTAGGTAACGCTTCAACAAATCAAGGGCTGCTTGGCCATGGTCTTCATCGGATAGATACCATTTTAATACTACGCTGGCATCTAATACAGCTCGCCTCAAGATCTGTCCTCCAGTTGCTTTTTAGATTCTCTATACACGTCCTTGGCTTTTACTCCGGCTTGCAAAAAAGCCTCCCGGACCTCCATGATTTTTTTATAGCCCTCGAATCGTATGGAACGTTGATATTCGTCGTAGGGGATAATGACCGCCACAGGTTTTCGCCGCTTGGTTATGATGATCTTTTCCTTATTATCCAGAGCCCCCTGGATCAATCGACTGAACCCTTTCTTCCCTTCGGCGATGCTTACAGTTGTATCTTTCATATGACCTCCAATATAGTCATATTATATGACCAATTATAAGGAACTAAAAAGTTTCAGTCAAGTAAAAATCGGACAAGGAAAGATGTCTGCCGATGAAAAAGGGGGAAAATATCGAATACTTGGCCCAAGAATGTGCTCAAGAGTTAAGCTTGATGTTTGAGGAATGCTGTTATCTAAAATCTGTCAAGGTGCGAATTTCTCCAGCCCGGACAAAAAAGAAGATGACCTCTTTTACAATTCCTCCTGTGGCTTTCTCCACGGCCCGGGCATACCAGGTTCCCTGATCCCGGTACGCCGCTAACCGCTCATTTAAGGCGTCGCCGGATACTTCATCCGTCTTATAATCGACAATGACCCACCCTTCATCTTCTTCGAAAAGCAGGTCGATCTTTCCTTCCATGATTTTTTCTGCAAGGGAGACGGAAAAAGGCGCTTCCCGGAAGAGACGTTTGGCCTGGCGCACCCGCTCCAGGAGGGGGTGGCTGAGGGTTTTACGGCAGAGATCCGCGATCTTATCGGCCATCGCCGGAAGGGATTGCTCGTTAGCCTTAATCTGAGCAAGAGCTTTTAGATTTCTTCCCGCGATCAAGTCAACCCGCTCCATAACCTCATGGAAGGCCGAGCCGAAAGCCGCTCCTCCGCCAGGTTCGGAAGAAGACCCGGGGACTTCGTCCCAAGAATAACGAGAGAAATCGGCCCGGTCGGCAAAAGAAGAAGGGGTAGCGAGAGAAAGCCCGCGAGAGGCTTTTTCTTTGACCTCTGCCAATGTTTTTTGCCATTGAATACGCCTCTGCAGGGGGGCGGCGTTGTCTTCTGGCGCCTCGGCCAACTCGAGGCGAAGGGGTGGTTTCTCTCCGGGATCAAGATCAAAAATTTCCCCGCCCAAGATGAGCTGGCCATTCACCTGCGAACCAGGCTTCATTTTCCCCCCATCCGGAAAATGCCCTTCGAGCATCTTGAAAAACCCCTTCCTTTTTCCCCAGAAGAGAGGGATTGCCAGATAATCGCGCGCCCGCGTGGCCGCGACGTAGAAGAGCCTTCGATCCTCAGCCTCCATTTTGGCCTTTTCTTGTTCCCAAGCGGAATCGTATCCTTCGGTTTTAAAATCGCCGATGGCCAGCTCAAATCTTCCCTGGAGCCGCTGCGGGATGAACTGCTGTTTGCGGTTGCGCTCAGCGGCCAAATTGGCCAGGATGACAACTGGAAACTCCAGTCCTTTGGCTTTGTGGACTGTCAGCAACTTTACGTTTTCTTCCCCTTCTTCCGACCAGGGAGACTCCCCTTCGCGAAGGCCTTCTTCCTCGCGGCTCCCCAGCCACTCCACGAAGCGCCGGAAAGTGGCCGATCTTTCCTTTTCAAAAGCCCTGGCCTGATCGATAATTTTCCGCAGGTTGGCAGCCATCTGTTCTCCTCCGTGGCGGGTAAGGGAAAATTCCAGGGCTTTAGTTTTGCAAAGGAGGGCAGAAACCGTGCTGGAAATGGGAACTGCATTTCTTTTTTCATGGAGCTTACGCAGCAAAGAAAAGGCATCGGAAAAAGCGCTTTCCTTTTCCTTTAGCCCCTGAAGGTAATGCAGGCGGTTGCCGGAGGAGACAAAAAGAAATATCTCTTCATCGGAAAATCCAAAGAAGGGGGAACGCAGAGCGGCGACCAGGGAAATCTCATCGGCCGGGTCATCCAGAACCCGCAGGCAGCAAAGAAGGTTGCGCACCTCCTGGCGCAGATAAAATTCCTTCCCCCCCTCGAGGCGAAAAGGAATTCCCCTTTCTTTCAGGGCTTCTTCATAAATCTCGACGCCTGAAAGAGCGGGGAAGAGTAAGGCTATATCCCGGAAACAAACCGGGCGGCTGTCTTTTCCTTTTTTATCGTAGATCAGCCATTGATTTTTATTTTTCCCTCCCACCATTTCCTCAATCAGGGCGGCAATGGAGCGGGCCTCCTTTTGCCGCACGAAGGGGGCCAAAGCTTCTTCCGGATCAAAGTCCGGCGGGGGAGCAAGCAGAATCACCCCGGGCTGGTTCTTGATGCTTTCTTTCCGCTCTTCATGGGCAATTAGGGGGATGTAAGCCGGCTGAAAATAACCCTGGTCCGAGGGCTGGATCAGAGGCTCAAAGACCTGGTTAACCCAGGAGATGATGGAAGGAACCGTACGAAAGTTTTGCCTGATCGTAAGGCTTCCGCCCTTTTTGGTTAGTTGCTCCCTGGCCTTTTCATAGGTTTCGATATCCGCCCGGCGAAAGCGATAAATGGATTGCTTGGGATCACCGACCAGAAAGAGTTTTCCCGGTGAAACTTCCACCTCCTCCCAGGTTCCGGCCCGGGCGCCGTCTTCGGCCAGAAAGAAAACGACCTCCACCTGGAGAGGATCCGTGTCCTGAAATTCGTCAATTAGAATGTAGAGAAATTTTTCCTGAAAATATCTGCGGACTTCCTTATTATCCCGCAGCAAATTTCTGGCCAGAAGGAGTAAATCCTGAAAATCGAGCACGCCGTGCTTCGCTTTTTCTTCTTCGATGGCTTTGAGAAATCCTCTAAGCCATTCCACCAGGTCTGCCATGGTTTCGGCGCGGATGGATCTTTTTAACTCCTCGAGCTCCCCGGCCAGATCATCGAAAATCTGCTTTTGGGCCTCACAGCTTGCGGGCGGCTTCCAGTTCTGCTTGTTCCCTGCGCTTTTGATCACGAGCTCGTTAAGGATCAGGATCTCTCTCCGTTCCGGCGAAGCTTCTTCTATCTCCGGAACTATTTCCTTCAGCGCCTGAATGTTCTGAAACCCCTTGTCCCCTTCTTTCCGGCAATCTCTGGCCAGCGTAAGAGCTTCCTTAATTCCTTTTTGGAAATTTTGAACAAACGCCTCGGTGGAGTAGAAAGGCCGGGGAAGGGGACCTTTGGGAATCAGGTCGCGGTTGTCGTAAAGCTGGCCTACCATACTGGCTAAGTCAGCCAAACTCATGGACAGGGATAGGGCCCGGCGCAAAGGAGCGGATTTTTTCCAAAGCTCCTGGCCCAGCCAAAGTTCCCAAACTTCCTGAAAGAGCATTTCCAGGCCCATTTCATCCATGGGCTCGAAATTCGGGTCGATCCTGGCCTCCACCGGGCGCTCCCGGAGAAGGCTGGCGCAAAAGGAATGGATAGTGGAGATGGGAGCCCGTTCCAGGTCGCCTACGGCCTGCTGCCAGGCTTCCCCTTCATCTTCCCGGGACTGAAGAACCGCTTTCTCGAGCGCTTCCCGCAGCCTAATCTTCAGGTCCCCGGCGGCTTTCTCGGTAAAGGTGATGGCTACGATTTGCTCCAATGAGGCCCTGCGGCTGAGAAGGAGGGAGATGATCCGATCAACGAGAAGAGTTGTTTTGCCTGTGCCGGCTCCTGCTTCCACAGTTAGGGATCGAGTTAGATCACGGCGGGCCGCATCCCGGTCAGCCCGGTCGGCGAAATCTGTGGCTATAGCTTTTTTCTTTTTCATGCGAACGGTCTCAGGGAATATTCCTCATTTCCAAGAAAGCCGCAGCTCGAGGATCTTTTCTTTTCCTCTGGAAAAGGGCGTTCGTAC
>JASEHN010000012.1:7193-17413 GCA_030018715.1 Thermodesulfobacteriota bacterium
CAGCTTCGCTCTCCTTCCCGGAAGGGGAAGAAGGTTCCTTTTAGGATTCCCTGGGAAATAATTTCGATGATTTTTATTAGGGTCTTCTCTTTCTCCGCCCAGTTTGCCCCAAGGAACAAGAGGCGTTTAAACTTTCCCTTGCGGCTTACGCTGTCATATTCGGCCCAGCTCTTTTCGACATCAGCCTGTTTCCATATCCGGCAAGAGGCCAGAAGGTAAAGGGGAAGCTGCAAGGTGGTTCCTCCGCCGCAACCATCGGGCTTCCCTTCCACGATGCCTGTTTTATAATCGATGACCCGGAGGCGGCTGCCATCAAGGGATAAATCGACCCGGTCGATCCTTCCCCGGAAGGAAACCGTGGATGGCCCCTCAAGGTCCAAAGAAATTGCTTCGGCGCTGCGCCCGGCCTTAGAGCGGGAGCTTTGATATCCGAACCGGATTTCAAAATGGGCGGGAATCCATTCAGGGGATTCTTGGCCCGCCCTCTTGAAAAAGCTCTTGAGATCTTCGAGAATTTCCTGCCGGTCAATTTCCCAGAGCAGGGGGGTTCCGGTAAATCCTTTGGCTTCAGCTTCTGAAAAAACTTGGCCGGCGACATCCATTAGAATCTTCCAGTACGGGTCGAGTTGATCGAGCTGAAACGGCCCGGGGATTTGTTTTGCGGCCTCCCGGTAAAAGCGGAAGAGGAGGTCATGAACGACCATGCCTCGTTCCAGGGGCTGGATGCGCAGGATTTCCTCGGGAGAAGGAAGACTCCTAAGACCCAGAACTGCGGAAAGAAAATATTTAAAAGGGCAGGAAGCGTAAGTTTCCAGCCGGGTGGGAGAGAGGACCTGTCCGGAGAGGGCGAACCGTTCGCGAAGGAGTTGAAGGGCTGGGGGAGATTTGAGACAACCGTCATACTCGGTAAAGGTTCGAAAGCCCCAGCGGAGCCGGGCCAGGTTTTCGGCCCGCTGCAGAACGGGGAAAAGGCTTTTTAAGTAGGCAACTTCCCCTCGGTCATTCTTCTTCAAGGCGCTATCAACCTGGCCCAGATCAAATTCTTCTTCATCGATCGCTTGCTCGATGTCATCCGGAGCGAGCCTGGAAAGGGCTACCCGCCGAAACTCGGGAAGAGTCTCCAGCCGGCTGTAATTCACGGCCTCCCCCTTTAGGGCCTCTCCCGCGCGCAGGAGGAAAAAGGAGGGAATGCGCTCTCGGCCCGATGAAGGGTCCAGGCGCGGGTATGACAAAATTAACTTCTCCCGGGCCGATCCCACAGCCAGGCTGAAGAGGAGTTTTTCTTCAGGAAAGCGCGCCCTCTTCAAGGGAATAATCTTTTTTCCCCCGAGAGCATCATTAATCTTTATGCGTTCGTGATCCAGAAGCAAAGGGTCCTGGCGCGCGGGCGCGGGAAAGGCCCGCTCCACCAGGCCGGGGATGAAGACCACACGGAAAGACAAGCCGCGGGCAGGCATCAAGTCGGCGACACAGACGCCGCCCGATTGGAAAGACCCTTGCTTAAGTTTTTTGTCTTTAAGAGTTTCGGAAAAAATTTCCTTGAACTTCCCCAAATCTCCCCCTGGGGTGAGAGCATCGAGGGGCTCTAATTCTTTTATAGCCTGGCAAAGGGTATCCCGAATTTCTCCATCTGCAAAATATGTTTTAAGCAGGCCGATGAAGCTTTCAGAGATTTCCTTCCAGGTTCCTTTAATGGGAAAGCGATCGAGAGCGGCAAAGAATCCCTGAAGAAACCTCCCAAAATCTTCGGCTGTTTGCCAGAATAAGCTCGTTCCCTCGCGGTCTTCTTCCTGTTCGGCGCCCTTCCACCGGGAAATCAGAGAAGAAAGCTTCTCTTCCCATTGATTCCTCCCTTCCACAATTCCCGCTTGCCGGGATATCAGGTCCCATCGGGAAGGAGATGGCTCTTCCTTAAAAAAACGCGGCCAGGCAACGGGGGCGAAGGTTAAAAATTCCATGACCTGGGGTCTTTTCAGGCTGCTGCCGATCAGGTCGAGTAAAAGGAGGGCGCTCTTCCCTTCCTGGGTGCGCGAGAGAGGAATCCCTCCCTGGAGATAGACCGGGATTCTAAGGTTCTGGAAAGTTTCCAGGATCAGATTGCCGTATAAGTCGGCATTGCGCAGCAAGATGGTCATTTCATGGAAATGAAACCCTTCTTCTTTGGCCAGCCTTAAAATCTCCCGGGCGATTTCCCGCACCTCTTGAGCCTCGCTGGGAGCGGCAATAAACCGCACTGTCCCGTCCTCCGGCGCTTTGGACCCTTTCCATTTTTCCCGGAAGATCTCCCGCTGCAGAAGCCGTAGAGAATTGGTTTCCTCCGCCACCGGCCTATCTGCTGCTCTAACGTCAAATCCCAATTCCCGGTACCATTGCAGGGTGGAAGAAGCATACCCAAACCCTGCCGACTCCCGCCAGGACATGAAAGCGACCACGTCAAGTTTTTCGGCACAGGCTTTTATCATCTGCCTCTGGTTTTCCGTAAAATCATAGAACCCATAGATGATCAAATCCTCGCAGCCGAAAACTTCCGGAAAAAATTTCATTTCTTTGCCGGCCCGAAAGAGCAGGTCGGATTCGGCGTAAAAATCCTTGCCGATCGCTAAACGGTATGATTGATAAAGATGGTTTAGCTCTATAAGCTTTTCCCCGTCTTGGACCGGGAGTTCTTCAATCCCTCCGTCGCGGAGGTCCTGGAAGGTAGCGGCTAATCCTCTCTGAAAACCTCTCCGCCCGGCAATGGGTTGAAAGTAACTGCCGACTTCCACCCTCTCTGTCACAAAGGCCAGGCAGACAAGCTCGCCATAACGCGGCAGGGGGCGGAGCCTTTCTCTATGGAGAGGCTCTTCGGCTAAGGCTTTAGCCAGGCCGATAAACGTAAGGAAACGGATGTTAAGATGATCAATGCCCCTTAAGACCAAAAGCCTTCGCAGGTAAAGCCCCAGCAGGTTTGACCCAACCAGTACTACTACCGGGGCAAGAGGATCTGCGGCTTTTTTCCTCTGGATGAAGTTTAAGAACTCTTCTTCCAGCTCCGGTTGAAAAGGACCAATAAAGAGAGGGTGGTTCTTTTTTCCCTTTACCATTTCGTTCTCTTGCAAGGTTGGGCTATTTTTAAAAAGGAATTATACCAGAGGTTTTAAGGAGGTTAAAGAAATCATTGAGGGGTGGAAGGTTGGCGAATCAGTAAGGCTGCGGTCATCCCGGTAAAGGCAACCACGGCTGAGAGGAGGAAGGCCGGGGTGAAAGAGCCGGTCAGATCGGCGATTTTTCCGGCCACCGGCGGGGCCAGGGCCTGGCCGATGCTAAAGATCAGGATGCAAAAGCCCAGGGCCGCCGGGGCCAGGCGGGCCCCTACTGTATCGCCCACCGCGGCGGCGATGATGGAGGGAACAGACCAGGCGGTCAGGCCAAAGAGAATAGCAGAGGCCAGATAGCCGTTGCTGGACTTGACCAAGCCGAAAATCAGGTAGGAAGTCCCCTGGGTGAGGAGAACAAGAGCCAGCCCGTACTTACGCCCGATAAAATCGGAAACTGTGCCCCAGAAAGGGCCGCAGAAGATGCTTAAGACGCCCAGGAGCATTAGATATTCCCCGGCCTTTTCCGTGCTGACTTTGGCTTCATTGATCAGGTAGGCCGAAAAGAATTGCATATAAATAATATAAGAGAAGCCAAAAGTGAAAAAAACTCCTGCCAGGTGCCATAGGGAACGGGAGGTGTAGAGGTTTCCCCCCGGGAAAGAATCGGCAGAAGGTGGGGAGACGGATGATTCCCCGACGGGTTGCAGTTTTTTTTCTTCGGGCCGATTGCGGATCAGCCAATAATTCAGCAAGGCAATAAGCAAAGTGATCCCGCCCAAAATATACCAGCATACCCTCCATCCCGACCCGGGAAAACTTTCCAGGATCTTGGGGATCAAGGGACCCAGCATGAGAAGGGCAATGCTGGAGCCACTGACCAGGATTCCAGTCGCCAGGCCCCGGCGCTTGGAGGCAAACCAGGCTGAGGCTAAGGCCATGATGGGGACGTTGGAGCCTGCGCTTCCTGCGCCCGTGATCGTGCGCATGGCCAGGGCGAATTCAAAGGAATCGGCCAACCCGGTTAAAATCAGGCTGACAGCCACCAGTACCAAAGAAGCGGAAATCACCCGACGCGGCCCGAAACGGGTTGCCAAATAGCCCCCAAGAAACGCGAAAGTCATGTAGCCGATGAAATTTCCGGTGCCGATCCAGCCCATCTGGGCGTAGGTTAAAGATAAAGCTTCTTTCATGGAAGGCAGGATGGGGGTGTAAGCGAACCGGCCGAAACCGAGAGCCCCCATGACTCCGATAAAGCCGGTGAAAAGAATGACCCACCCGTAATGGAAGGATTTCCCTCTTAGCCACATGGCTTTCCATAACACAGTTGCAGGTTTTGTTGAAGAAAAATTTACTTGCCCACCTTCACTTTTACAGAATCCCTATTCGTGGCCCGGGGTTCGGGGCGATGAGTCCGCCTTAGGCGGGGCAGCATCGGCTGGGAAAAGCCTCTCCCAAAGGTTCCAGCCGCGTATCCGCAGAATAAGGCGGGGCGCCTTTTCCCGCCCCATCCATGAAACGACCCGCCTGAGGCGGACCTCATGCTGCCAAACGAAGAGCCCTGAACCCCGGGCCTGGGAGGATCATCCAGCGCCGGTTAACGAGGAATCATTCGTGACCGTAAAAAGTGAAGGTGGGCAAGGACCAAATTAATATTGACGGAAGTTTTTTCTTTGCTTATGATTTCTTCGGTTTTGTGATAAATCGTTCTACACCGGAGGATGCCTGATCGATGGCATCCGCTTTCCAAAAAATTTGAAACCGCTTCTTCTCGCCCAATTGCTCAACGCCCCGTTTGGAGACCCGGCCCTCTTTGTGGAAGTGCTGTGGGAACGCCGTGCTTTGCTCTTCGACCTGGGAGATTTCACGGGGATTCGCCCAGCCAAGCTCCTCAAAGTTTCCCATGCTTTTGTCTCCCATACCCATATCGATCATTTCATCGGTTTTGACGCTTTACTGCGGCTGATGTTAAATCGGGAGAAAGTCCTAAAAATATACGGGCCGCCGGGATTCCTAACTAACATCCAGGGCAAACTCTCCGGTTATACCTGGAACCTGACCGCAGAATATCCCTTTTCTGTTCAGGCGGCTGAAGTCCACCCCGACCGGATTCTTACCCGGACTTTTCATTGCCATGATCGTTTTGCCCCCGGAGAGGGGGAAGAGAAAGTCTTCCGGGGCGTTTTGGGAGAAGACCCACAAATGCTGATTATGGCCACCCATCTCGACCATCTCATTCCCTGCCTTGCTTTCGCCGTAAAAGAGCGTTTTCATATTAATGTGCATAAGGAAATCCTAACTAAGATGGGCCTGCCCGCAGGGCCCTGGCTCAAGGAATTTAAAATGGCCGTTTGGAGAGGAGCAGAAAAGGATTTCCGCATACAGGTGCCCCTGAAAGACAGGGGGAGCATTTTGATCAGAGAATTGCCCCTTGCTTCTTTGCAGGAAGCCATAACTATCACGCCCGGCCAGAAAATAGTTTACGTCTCGGATTGCCGTTTCAGCGAAGAGAATGTCGGCAAGATCATCAAATTAGCTGAGGGGGCGGATCTGTTTTTCTGCGAAGCGGCCTTTCTGGAGAAAGACCGGAAGCGGGCAGAGGAAAGGGCCCATCTTACGGCCCGCCAGGCTGGAGAACTGGCCCGAAAAGCCGGGGTTAAAAAGTTAAATATTTTTCACTTCTCCCCGAAATACGAGAAAAACGCTGATCTGCTCTACCGCGAAGCAGAGGAGGCCTTTCAGGGATAAACTTTTTTTGAAAATTATTTTACCCTGGCCCAGTTGTTGGTTTTCCCGATTAGGGAAACGCCGATAAAACCTCTGACCTTCAAGTGATCGGGCGTTTCCAGGGTCATCTTGCACTTGTAGGTTTTTCCGTCGCGGGGATCGTAGATATGGCCGCCTTCCCAAAGATTCCCGCCGGAATAAGTAAATCCCCAGACCAGGTTTAACCCCAGCATGGACCGTTCCTTTTTCGCCGGGTCGGGATTTTCCCGGTCAATCCGTGGTTGTCCACCCATGCCTTTGGGATCGTTGGCTGAATAGTTGGGTTCTTTCATCCAAACTATTTTCCCGCAGTACTTCCCCTCGCAGGCATAGATTTCGATCTGGGCATCTTTCTCCTGGTTCCACCATTTTCCCACAATGGCGTCCTGGGTCTGGGCGTGGACAAAGGAGAACAGAAGCAGAGTAATTCCCGTGGCGACAATGCAGAATATTTTTTTCATTTCTTATACCTCCCGGTATCGAATAGAAAATCAGAATCTAAAAATCTTATGTCCGCTTTCACCTCTGAAAAAACTTGCCAGAATATAGCAAATTTCTGATAAGCGAACAAGCTCAAAACGCTTGTTGACCTCTTTGGATTAATTTCGTTATACTGTTAACGAACTTTTTCGAAATACTCTTCCTTTATGATATTAAGAATGTATGAAGATTTTTTTATAAAATTTCACGCTGCAGGGGAATGGCACATCAGATGAAAGACCTGTACAAAAAAAAGGACCAACTTATAGAAGAATTGGCCGCGTTGCGCCGGCGGGTTAAGGAATTGGAGGAATCCGCAAGAAAACACCAACAGGCAGAGGAGGCCCTGGAGGAAAGCAAGGAGAGATTCCGCCAGATTTACGACGAGGCCCCCATTGGCTTCCATGAACTTAACTCCACAGGGAATATTGTCCAGGTCAACCGCACCGAACTCGAAATCCTGGGTTACAGGGCCGAGGAGATGCTGGGCCAGCCAGTTTGGAAATTTGTCGTGGAGGAAGAAATAACCCGCAAAGTCCTCATGGCCAAAATCGCCGGGGATGTGTCCTTCCACGAAACCTTCGAGCGCACTTACCGGCGCAAAGATGGAACCACGTTGCCGGTATTAGGGAAGGATCGGGTTATCCGCGACAAAGGCGGGCAGATCCTTGGCATCCGTTCAACCTTTGAAGACATCACTGAGCGAAGGCAATCGGAAGAAGCGCTCAGCAAAAGCGAAGAGCAGTTACGCCAGTGGCAAAAGGTCGAGGCCATTGGCAAGTTAGCCGGCGGGGTGGCCCACGATTTTAACAACCTGTTAATGACCATCAAGGGCTATAGCGAAATTTTACTCGGAAAATTCGACCCCGGCGACCCCCGCCATGAAGAGGTGGAAGAAATCCTGATGGCTGCAGAGCGGGCCACTTCCTTGACTCGCCAGCTCCTGGCTTTCGGCCGCAGGCAGGTGCTTCACCCCCAAGTGCTGGATCTGAATGGAATAGTAACCAATATGAACAAGATGCTCCGGCGCCTGATCGGGGAGGATATCCAGTTGCTGACTATTCTGGATCAGGAGCTTTGGTCTGTGAAGGTTGACCCCGGCCAGATTGAACAGGTAATAATGAATCTGGCCGTCAATGCCCGCGATGCCATGCCCCGCGGAGGGAAATTAACGATTGAAACTACGAATGTAGTCCTGGACAAAAACTATGCCAAGCAGTATGTTTCGGTAAAACCCGGGCCCTACGTGATGATGGCCGTGAGCGACAACGGCTGCGGGATGGACAAAGAAATCCAGTCTCACCTTTTCGAGCCCTTTTTTACCACCAAAGAAAAGGGCAAAGGAACGGGGTTGGGATTATCGACGGTCTATGGAATCGTCAAACAGAGCGGGGGAAACATCTGGGTTTACAGCGAACCGGGTCAGGGGACCTCATTCAAAATATACCTGCCAAAAGCCGCTGAAGCTGGCAAAGAAAAATACAGGCCGATCGAATCCCCCCGCATATTAGCAAGGCAGGGGACAGAAACCATCCTCCTTGTGGAGGATGAAAAGGCAGTGCGCACAATGATTCGCAAAACCTTGCAGAGTAACGGTTACACCGTGCTGGAGGCTCATCATGGCCAGGAGGCCCTGCACATCTGTGATCAGTATTCCGGGCCGATTCATTTGATGGTAACAGATGTGGTCATGCCCCAGATGAGCGGTAAGGAGTTAGCTGAAAAGCTGACTCCGAAACGTCCGGAGATGAAAATCCTCTATATGTCCGGGTATCCGGATAATTCCATCGTCCAGCATGGCGTGTTGGAACCAGGAACCGAGTTTCTGCAAAAACCTTTCACCTTCAACACCCTGGAGGCCAAGGTGCGTAAGATTTTGGATAAACCCTCTTAGTGCGAGCAGCAAATTTTAAAGTCCTTGCTCACCTTCACTTTTTGTATCCACGAGTGATTCATTATTAACTTGCACTGGGTGACCCTTCCCAGGCCCGGGGTTCGGGGCGCTTCGCTTGGCAGCATGAGGCGCTGGTTGTTTCATGGAAGGGGCGGGAAAAGGCACCCCGCCTCATTTTGCGGAGACGCGGTTTAAAACTTTGGGAGAGGCTTTTCCCCGGCCGATGCTGCCCGCGCTCATCGCCCCGAACCCCGGGCCACGAATATAGATTATGTGAAAGTGAAGGTGGGCAAGGTTTCAAGCCCTCTTGACAATTATTCTAATAAGCGTAGAATAATGATTAGATTTGCTGGGGGAGCTGAACCGGCTGAGAGATCCCGAAAGAGTCGTTCGGGATGACCCCTCGAACCTGTTGGATAATACCAGCGGAGGAAAGCAAATCCAAGAAAGGTTCTCAGCCGCCGGTTCATTAAAAATCGACGGCTTTTTTATTTAAAAGCTTATCCTTAAATAAGTCGTGGTTTTAAATCCCCCTTTGAAAAAGGGGGACATAGGGGGATTTGATTTGGGATTTCCGAGCAAAATCCCCCCTCGCCCCCCTTTGCAAAGGGGGGAATTCTATTTACGGACAAGTTCTTAATAAAAAGACTTAACAAGCCAACGGGAGAAAAGATCATGACCCAATTAGAATATGCCCGGCAGGGCACAGTAACCGAAGCCATGGAAAAGACAGCCGCTTCCGAGGGAGTCTTGCCGGAAACCATCCGTCAGGGGCTGGCCGAAGGGACGATCGTTATCACGCAAAACTTAAGGCACCAAACGATATCTCCCCTGGCCATCGGCAAAGGATTGCGCACCAAAGTCAACGCCAACGTGGGGACTTCCCAAGACCGCACGAACATTGAAGAAGAGCTGGCCAAAGTAGGCGCGGCCATCGAGGCCGGAGCAGACACCATCATGGATCTATCCACCGGCCCGGCCATTGATGAAGCCCGCAAAGCAGTAATTAAAGCCTCAACGGTTCCTGTGGGGACAGTGCCCATCTACCAGGCTGCTGTGGAGATGCCCGAGAAGAAGGGGCGGGCCATGGTGGAGATGACTGGGGATGATCTTTTTCGCGTGATTGAGCGCCATGGCGAAGACGGCGTGGACTTCATCACCGTGCATTGCGGCGTAACCCTGAACTCAGTGGAAAGAATTAAAAAAGAAGGCCGCCTGATGGGAGTGGTCAGCCGCGGGGGAGCTATTTTAGTGGAGTGGATGCATTACAATAAAAAAGAAAATCCCCTCTTTGAGTCATATGACCGTCTCTTGGAAATAGCCAAGGCCTTCGATATGACCCTGAGCCTGGGCGATGGCCTCCGCCCCGGATGCCTGGCCGATGCCACGGACCGCGGCCAGATACAGGAACTTCTTATTCTGGGGGAACTCACCGAACGGGCCTGGGCCAAGGGAGTCCAGGTCATGATCGAAGGCCCGGGCCACGTCCCTTTGCATCAGATCGAAGCCAATGTCCTTCTGCAAAAACGCATCTGCCACGGTGCGCCTTTTTATGTTCTGGGCCCCTTGGTCACAGACATCGCTCCGGGTTATGATCATATTACTGGAGCTATTGGCGGGGCAATCGCTGCCTGGGCGGGAGCCGACTTCCTCTGTTACGTAACCCCTTCGGAACACCTTCGCCTGCCTACGGTTGACGATGTGCGCCAAGGGGTCATTGCCTCAAAAATCGCCGGCCATGCCGCCGACATCGCCCGGGGTTTAAAAGGAGCGATGGTTCAGGACAACAGCATGGCCCGGGCGCGCAAAGCCCTCAACTGGCCTGAGCAGATCCGGCTTTCCCTTGACCCTGAGAGAGCGCGAAAACTCCGCGAATCCCACATGCCCAAAGAAAGCGATGTTTGTACGATGTGCGGGGAACTTTGCGCGATTAAAAAAGTAGCCAACCTTCTTTGATGATCTCGTAAAAAGTCAAAATTGGGATGGCAAAGTAAAAAGCTCCATAT
>JASEHN010000434.1 GCA_030018715.1 Thermodesulfobacteriota bacterium
GCTTCGCTTGCCCGGAATGACAATTGAGCGACAGATTTTGAGATTTGCAAGAACCTCTGAGGGAAGAGTTAAAAAAATTGTAGCCCAATGAGTTCCGTGCCAAATCAGGAGAGGTTGAAGTTTTGGCAAATCAAAGAGAGAAATGGGGGATGCGGGGGGTTTACGGTCAATTGGTAGTTAAGAGAATATTTTTGCCGAAAGTATCCAGAAAAAAGAAAGGAGGTCTGTTATGAGAAGAAAGGCATACCTGGTAACCGCAATAATCGCCCTGGTGGTGATTATGGTGTCTTTTCCCGCGGAGGCGAGTGAGAAGACCCGTCTGACCTGGACTTCCGGGGGAACAGGAGGAGGATGGTTTGTCATGGCTGCCGGCATGGCGAAGATCATCGAAGAAAAAGCCCCCCATATTCAAATTACTGTGATTCCGGGGGGAGGAACAACCAACCAACCCATCGTGGGCACGAAAAAAGCTGAGCTGGGTTGGGCCTTGCCGCCGTTTCTGGTGGCCGCAAGGAAAGGAACAGATCCATACACAGAGAAGTTTGAAGACCTCATGGTTATAGGCGGAAGTTTCAGCGACAACTACCTGCACGTCTTAGCTGCCGAGGATACGGGCGTGACAACTATGCGGGGGATGATGGAGTATTCCAAGCCGATTCGGGTGGGCACAGGCAAAGTAGGGGTCAGCGGCGAGTTTACCTTCCGGAAGATGATCGAGGATTATTTCCGTACCAACTACGACGAGATTAAAAAGAAAGGCGGAAAGATTTTTCAGACCGGTTATACAGAGATTGCCACCAACCTGAAAGACCGCCACATCGATTTTGCTTGTTTGAACATCGCGCCGCCGGCAGCCATTGTCCAGGAAGCTGCGCTGGGACGTAAACTCCGCATTCTCCCCTGGCCTAAGGACCTTATGAGTTTGATGCAAAAAAATTACGGCTTTGGCATCGGGATTATCAAAAAAGAGATGTATCCCGATACTCTCAAAGAAGATGTGCCCACAGCTACCATGGGCACGGTAATCATGGTCCACAAGAGCGTTGAGCCCAAAGTGGTTTATGAGATTACCAAGATCGTTTGTGAGATTAAGGATCGCCTTCCCTCTATCCACAAGAGCATGGAGGTTTTTGATCCGGCAACCGCCTGGAAGGACATGGCCGGGCCTCTCCATCCGGGTGCGGCTCAATACTATAAGGAAAAAGGTTATATGAAGTAGCCAGTAGCCAAGGAAGGGTCGGGAGACCCAAGACATCCCGGCCCTTTCCGCATCAACCCAAACCCTATTCCCAGGCACTGGAACGGGCAACCTTACGTGGAACGAATGCGAGAGCTCACCGGGATCACCGGCAAGATCGTGCTCGTCATAGCGGCGGTTACCTCCCTTTTTCACCTCTACACCGGGGCAACCGGTGTGCTCGAGCCCCGCCTGCAGCGAGGGTTTCACCTTTTATTCCTGGTTCCCCTGGCCTTCCTGCTCTTCCCCATGACCCGCCGGTCTCCCCGCGACCGGATCCCATGGTATGACTGGATCCTTGCCGGGCTGGCGGCGGTCCCTTCCCTGTATGTAATCCTGGATAACCCCAGTCTCACGGCCCGGTGGGAAGGAATAACGCCAGTGACTCCTTGGCAAATGCTGATCGGGGGCATCGTCCTCGTGACCCTGGTCGAAGCAGTGCGGCGGTCCACAGCCGCTGCCCTGGCGATATTGATGGTCATCGCCTTTTTATATGCCGCCTTCGGCCATCATCTCCCCGGCATATTCTATCACCGGGAGTTTTCCTTAGAGCGGCTCATGGAGATTTCCTACCTTCTGGACGACGAGGGAATCTACGGGTCCATCACCGGAGTATCGGCGGTCTTCGTCGCCCTCTTCGTCATCTTCGGGGCTTTCATCCACTGGGTTGGTCTCGGGCAGTATTTCATGGACCTTGCCTGCCGGGTAGCTGGAAAAACCGTGGGAGGGCCAGCCAAGGTAGCCGTAATCTCCAGCGCCTTTTTCGGGACTATCAGTGGTGCGGCGGCGGCAAATGTCTATGCCACGGGAACGTTCAGTATCCCCCTAATGAAGCGGATGGGCTATCGCCCCCAGTTTGCCGGGGCAGTGGAAGCAGCGGCTTCTACCGGTGGGCAGATCATGCCGCCGATCATGGGGGCCGCGGCCTTCCTCATGGCCCAGATCACCCAGATCCCTTACATCAGCATCTGCAAGGCGGCTTTCCCAGCCGCCATCCTGTTTTTCCTGTGCGTCGGCGCGACCGTGCATTACGAAGCCTTGAAATACAAGCTGGGGAGCATGGAAGAGGTGGAGGCCCCCTCGCTCCTCCATCTCTTTTACAACTCTTACCTGTTACTCCCAGTCATCGCCCTTTTGGCGCTGATGATCATCGGATACTCGCCCTTCATGGGAGCCTTCGTCGGCACTATCGTTAGCGTGGGGATCAGCATCTTCGACCGGGCCCGCTGGATGACGCCCGCCAAGATCTTGAAAGCCCTGGAAATGGGCGGACGGAACATGGTGATGATCGCTTGCGCCTGCGCCGGCGCAGGGCTCATCATCAGCGTCGTCCTGACCACCGGCTTTGGTCTGCGAATTTCCAATATGATCATTGCCTACTCCGGGGGATACTATCTCACAGCGCTCTTCTTCATCATGGTTTCAGCCATTATTCTTGGGATGGGCCTCCCCACCACTGCAGCTTACGTTTTGGCCATTTCCGTGGGCGGTCCAACGCTGATCGAGATGGGCGGGGACGTGCTGTCGGTTCACCTGTTCGTCTTCTTCTTTGCAGTGATGGCTTGCGTTACACCGCCCGTCGCCCTGGCCGCGTATGCGGGAGCCGCCCTGGCGGGTACGAACCCCATTCGTACGGGATTCGAAGCCTCGCGCATTGCTGCCGCCGGCTACATCATCCCCTACCTCTTCGTATTCAATCCGGGGATCCTCCTGCGCGGAAACATATGGGAGGTCTCCCTGGCGATGATGACGGCAGTCATCGGCATCTATCTCTTGGTGTGGGGCTTGGAAGGTTGGATGCTCATTCGCCTCAACCCTTTTGAAAGGCTGGTGCTCCTCCTGGGAGCCATCTTTGTGCCGTTCCCCATCTTCCTCGATAACTTCCAATCCGTTATCATAGGGCTCAGCCTCATGGCCATCCTCTACCTCATACAGAGGCGCCGAAGGAGGAATATCCTCATCGCCCAGGCCGGAGGGCCCTCCTGAACTTCGATGGCGAAGCAATCTCCTTGTTCGGAGCGGATACCAGAACTTAAAAGTAGGCTAAGGGACGTTGCTCAAAACTATCAATAATGTTGTTTACATGGTTTGGGAAGGGTGATGATTAGAGATCGGGCCTCGGCAAGCAGATTATTTCTAAGGAAGGGAGCCAGAGGAGAAAGGTAGCGGAGTTGAGAACAAGAACTTGAATGCTTGAACCCATGAACCCTTCTTGAGGGAAGAACCTTTATCCAATGACCCCAAAATAAGGAGTCTTCTATGAATCAATCGA
>JASEHN010000435.1 GCA_030018715.1 Thermodesulfobacteriota bacterium
AAAGTGATCCAGATGCAGGCGATACTAAAGTTGAAAAAAGGAAATTCCTATACAAAAGAAAGCCTTGGGGGGCGTGATGACAGATATATATGAAAAAAGAATTTGGCTGAAACAGTACCCGAGGAATTATCCCATTGACTTTGAACCTCCTCCCGTTTCGGCGCTCGACTTATTTGAGGAGAGCGCTTCGAATGCTACGCAATCCCCGGCAATTCATTATTTCGATAACACCATCACGTATGGCGAATTAAACTCCTTAGCAAATTATCTGGCTACAGGACTTTCTGACTTGGGGGTGAAGAAAGACGATCGAGTTATCATTCATCTTCAAAATATCCCCCAATATTTGATAAGCTTGTATGCTGTTTGGAAATTGGGAGGCATAGCTGTCGGCCTCAACCCCATGTATAAAGAAAAAGAGCTTGAATTTTATTGTAATGATTCAGGGGCAAAAGTGATTATCACAATGGAATCCTGTTACCCCCAGGTTAGAGGATTAATAGGGAAAACAGGTTTGAAATCCATTATTACGACTTCAGAATTGGACTTCGTTTCTTCAACGCATCCTCTGCCGAACATCTTAAAAGCTTCGGAGAAAAGAAGGATTACTGAAACAAAAGATCTTATGGATTTTTTGGATAAATATCGAGGAAGTTATCCTCCGAGAGTCAAAGTTACGCCCAATGATATTGGTTATCTCATTTATACTTCAGGAACTACTGGCCCACCTAAAGGAGCCATGAATACCCACAGCAATATCGTTTTTTGTGCCCATATTTACCGGATGGCAGCCAATATTAATAATACTGATAGGGTACTTGGGGTAGCTCCTTTTTTTCATGTAACAGGGAGTGTTGGCCATTTAGCAGTTGCTTCTTTGTTAGGGATTCCTGTTATTGCTTTTTTCCGCTTTGAGGCTGGCGAAGTGCTTCGGTTGGTTGAGAAGTGGCAAGCGAGTATGGTGGTCGCTGCTCTCACCGTTTATGTTGCTCTCTTGGAACACCCCGATTTTAAAAAAAGAAATATTTCCTCCCTAACGAAGGTTATTAGTGGAGGAGCACCAGTTCCACAAGGCTTTGTACAAAGGTTTGAACAAGCTTGTAATATTTACATTCATAATTGGTATGGTTTAACGGAAACGACCTCACCTTGTATTATTACCCCACTGGGATCTAAATCTCCGATTGATCCTGACACAGAGGCGTTATCAGTAGGCTTACCAATTCCAAGCAGTGTTGTGAAAGTGCAAGATCCGCAGACAGGGGTTGTATTGCCCCAAGGCGAAGTTGGAGAGATTGTTGTGAAAGGGCCGATGGTCGTTCCGGGTTATTGGAATAAACCCGAAGAAACAAAGAGTGCGATAAAAGATGGCTGGCTTTTAACTGGGGATGTAGGAAAAATGGATGAGGATGGCTGGTTTTATATTGTGGACAGAAAGAAAGACTTGATTAATGTATCTGGTTATAAAGTTTGGCCCCGGGATGTTGAGGACGTGCTTTATCAGCATCCTGCTGTTAAGGAGGCTTGTGTGATTGGCGTTCCTGATGCCTACCGTGGGGAAACGGTTAAGGCATTTGTCACGATCCGTGAGAGTTACAAAGAAGAGGTAATACCCGAAGAACTGATTGAGTTCTGTCGGCAAAAAATGGCGGCTTATAAATACCCTAGGATTGTTGAAATCGTTTCAGAGCTTGCTAAGACACTAAGCGGTAAATTATTAAAACGCCAATTACGGGAAGAAGAAGCGCAAAAAATAAGAAATTAAAGGAAAGCAATATAGGTTTTCGCAGTTGCATGATGATTTTAATCGATGGAAGCCAGAAGGAATTGTATCAACTAAATTTAGTTGTCTACCATAAAATTGGAATAAAATTAGAAATGGGGGGTACAAAATGAGCACTTTAGTAAAGCCGATGCGGACGAGTGAGGATTATTTGGAACATTTGCGTGTAATGAAGCCAAATGTTCGTATGAATGGAGAATCCATTCCGCGGGATCACTCGGTGTTTAAGCCTGCAATTAATTGTGTATGCACGACGTTAGAGCTGCCGCGAGATCCCCAAAATGAAGAGCTTATGACAGCCAGCTCACATATAACTGGTAAGAGGATAAATCGTTACCTCCATATTCATCAAAATCCACACGACTTGCAGATGAAGCAGAAAATGGTACGCACCAATTGCCGCTTGGCAGGCGGATGCATGCAGCGTTGCATGGGTATGGATGCCCTCAATGCTGTCTCCGTCGCCACGTATGAAATGGACCATGGCCTTGGCACCAAATATTACCAAACTTTTTTAGAATATATGCAAAATTATCAGGAGAATGAATGGATTGGAAATTGTGCTCAAACCGATATCAAAGGTGACCGAAAAGCGAGACCTCACCAGCAAATGGACCCGGATGCCTATGTTCGTGTGGTAGAAAGGCGGAAAGACGGAATCGTCGTTCGAGGCTGTAAAATCTGTATCGGCATTGCTCCTATTACCGAAGAACTTATTGTTGTTCCGACCCGAGCACTAACAAAAGAGGAAGATGATTGGGCAGTCTCCTTTGCAATCCCGGCAGATACCAAGGGAGTGATAATCCTCGCGCGGAGTAGGGCCCCGAAGGACAGAAAAGCAGTAAAAGCGCCAATTGCGGAAATTGGCGATACATTGGGTATGGTTATTTTTGATAATGTATTTGTCCCATGGGAGAGGGTGTTTATGTCCGGGGCAAAGAAAGGAGAGTGGGAGTTTGGGGGTCGGCTCGCTTTATTGTTTGCCTTAAATCATCGGCATAGCTATTGCGGGTGCAAGCCGGCCATGGTGGATATCATTGTCGGTGCAGCAGCCCTGGCTGCCGAGTATAATGGCGTGGAGAAATCAAAACATATAGAAATGAAACTCGCAGAGATGATTTCTGTTGCTGAATTAACTTTTGCGGCCGGGGTGGCAAGTGGCGTGTATGGGAAAGTAACTCCTTGCGGAACCTGCACGCCGAATCCCGTGTATGCCAACATTGGCAGGCGGCATGCAGGTGAGAATATCTATAGTGAAGATAAAGGTTTGGCCGAAATAGCTGGGGGAATTCCAGCGACACTGCCTATGGAAGGCGATTTTTTGGATGAGTATACTGGCCCGCTACTCAAAAAATATATG
This sequence comes from Thermodesulfobacteriota bacterium, assembly GCA_030018715.1. GTDB lineage: Bacteria > Desulfobacterota > SM23-61 > SM23-61 > SM23-61 > JAHJQK01. The sequence goes on from JASEHN010000435.1 coordinate 3,144, forward strand.
AAGAGAGCTCCACATATTTCTGCCGAAGATCAAGAGCGCTTGTGGAGATTAATTGCAGATTTAACATCTTCTGACTATACCGGCTTACTGCAATATGCTCATCTTCATGGGGGCGGGTCGCCAGTAATGGAGGCGATTGCCTTGTTGAAAGAATATGACCTTGAAGAGAGGAAGAATATTGCCAAGTACTTAGCGGGCATTAAATCTGAGCCTATCAGAACATGGAAAGGAGCCGAATGGAAATCCTTATAATTAAGCTTGCGCAATTTGGCCCCGCTCAAACAGGGTAACCGGCAGGTCGATGCCGGTGGAATTGATATTGATCAATTTATTGTTAAACCCAAACTTTTTC
>JASEHN010000436.1:0-337 GCA_030018715.1 Thermodesulfobacteriota bacterium
AAAGGGGGATGAAGGGGGATTTGACAGCTTTTCAAATGGCTAAACTGTTACCAATCCTCTCATTTGCTAATAAGAACTTCAAGCCCCTTGGCGCATGCTTGGGATACAAGAGGGTCAGCCTTTTTTTGCCCGGGCATTTTATCCCAGCCCCCTTTTTCAATGAATTCAGATCTCTTCCAGGAATCTATCTTTCCTAATTCTTTAAGTTTCTCTTCATGGTTCGGTTGCTTAATAAATTGGGCGACGCAAATCGCCGCCTGACTTGCCAAGACTGCCTCGTCGGTCATCTTTTGGGCAGTGCCCCCGGTTATCCAACCCCCCCACGCAAAGCCGATGA
>JASEHN010000436.1:347-3487 GCA_030018715.1 Thermodesulfobacteriota bacterium
ATTGCGATGACCGCCCCACAAATAAGGCCCCAAACTCCAAACTTAACCTTCCCTGCAGTTTCTGGTTTCATTGACACCTCCTTGAATTATAGTGACACCCTTATTTAATTAGACAATTGCCTATGGCCATACGGCAATTGAAAAATTCCCAGAATAATACCGTCGTATAAATATCCAATAAGCCCCCAAAGAGATTTATTTCCCTCTTTGGAGGCTTACTATGGCACCTTTAGCAATTTCCTTTTCATAAATTCCTCTGAGATCATCTATATTTCCTTCATTCCTGCCGGATGGAAAACCGTGTGGAACATCATTCCATAGGGCTCTTTGAGCAGGTTCATCGCCCCCCGAAGTACCCTAAAACGCTCCGATTTCAGGTGGCTTTTAAGGTTCTCCTGGGTATCCCATTCTTCAAGAAGAGAGAGTTCATTTTCATCCTCCATACTCTGGCAAAAATCGCAGCGCCGGCATCCCTTCTCCGTCCTTATGGAGCTGATCAGGGAAGAGATCGTCTGGGACAGCTCCTTGCGCTTCTCCGCAAGAACCCTCATTCGGATGATAACCAGGATCATGCAAATCGTATCTGCAAACGGCCTGCCAACAACCGGGGAAAGGCAATAGTTTGGAATCATCCTTTTATAACAGGTGATTAGATTAATAGGAGAGAAGCGAAGAGAAGGTTGAAACGATTTGTTGAGCCTCAATATTTGGTGGAACCTCCATATATTGAGGGAACCTTTGAGGGGAGCCCGGCTGGTTAATCTGACTCCTTGATCTCCGCCCGGACTATTCCGAGCTTATGCATCCTTGCTCTCAAGGTACTCGGGTGGAGACCCAGGATGGCTGCGGCCCCGTCCTTTCCTTCGATGCGCCATCGGGTTTCCGAAAGGGTTTTAAGGATTTGGTTTCGTTCCATCTCTTCCAAGGTTCTCACGGTGGATGACAGGGGGAGGGAGGAAATCTCCAGTTTATCCGCCAGTTGCAAGACCGGCCCGGGGCACAGGATCACGGCCCGTTCAAGGACACTTTCCAGCTCCCGGACGTTCCCGGGCCATGGGTAATCCTGCAGGGCCTTCATCGTCTCCTTCTGGATCGAGGTGATCTGTTTCCCCAATTTCCTGGCATATCGCTCTATGAAGGCCTGGACCAAAAGCGGGATATCTTCTTTCCGCTGCCGTAATGGGGGGACAGTGATGGGGAAGACGTTGAGCCGATAGTAAAGGTCCTGCCGAAACCGGCCCTTGCGGACCTCTTCCTCAAGGTTTCGATTTGTGGTGGCCACGATCCGGGCATCCACCTTGATGGTGTGGGATGAGCCCAGGCGCTCAAACTCGTTATGCTGGATCGCCCGGAGCAGCTTGGCCTGCGCCTCCAGCGGCAGTTCCCCGATCTCGTCCAGGCAAAGGGTGGAGCCGTTGGCGACCTCGAACCGGCCTACCTGCCGGGTATCGGCCCCGGTAAATGCCCCCTTCTCCCGGCCGAACAACTCGCTCTCTATTAAATTGGCCGGCAGGGCGGCGCAGTTGACGCTGATCAGCGGCCGATCCTTGCGAGGGCTCAGGTTGTGGATGGCGGCGGCGATCAGCTCCTTTCCCGTACCGGTCTCGCCGAGGATGAGGACCGTTGTGTTCGTAGGAGCGACCTGCTCCGCTCGATAGAGAACATACTTGAGACCATCACTTTGCCCGAGAATATGGTCGAATTGATGTTTCATTTTGATCTCTTGACGGAAGTAGATATTCTCGGCCTCGAGTTGGTCTTTCATTGTTTTGGTTTCAGAAAGAGCCGTCCGAAGTTCGACCGTCCGCTCCTCCACCCGTCTTTCCAGTTCGTTGTGGGCTTGTTGTAAAGCCTCGGCTATAAGTTTCCGTTCGGTGATATCGCGGATGTTACACTGAATCACTTTATGATGATTGACCAGATAGACATTACTGACAAATTCCACGGCAATGGGCCGGCCCTCTTTCGTCTCCAGCGGCAAATTCTCGTAGCGGACATATCCTTTGTTCTGCAATTCCAAAAAGGCGGCTTTCGCTGCTTCCCTATCTTTGAAGGCGCCAATTTCCCAGAGTTTCTTCCCTAAAAACTCCTCATGTGAATAACCCAGCATTTCTATCAGGAATGGGTTCACATCCGATATTTGTCCTGTCTCGGCGTCGAGGATTAATATTCCGTCTTGGGCCGTTTCAAAAAGGCGGCGGTAGCGAGTTTCAGAAATCTTTAGCGCCTCCTCCGCCCGCTTCTGGTCGGTGATGTCCTCAAGAGCGAGGAGGATCCTATCCGTGCCTTGACCTTCCCGATAGATCCGGCGAGCATTGAGAAGCATGGTTCTCCGCCCGATGACCGGAAACTCATGGTCAACCTCGAAATCATTGAAGTAGGCATTTTGGGGAATAATTTCCTCCAACAACTCTCGTAAAGACGGAATGTCCCACGCCTGGTCGCCCAGGCTGTAGACAAATCGTCCCTCTGTCTCTTCAGGCGTCACCCGGAACGTCCCGTAGAAGGAATGATTCGCGGTGATGACTCTTAGGTCGGGGGTCAGCACGATAAGAGGTTCCCGTATCGTTTCCACGATGCTCTCAGCATATTTTTGAACTCTCTCAAAGGTTTCCTCTGCTCGCTTACGCTCGGCGATCTGAGCCTGCACTATTTCGTCAGCCTCCTGTAAGCGCCGCTCCGTGGCATCGAGCCTCGTCCGAAGCTCTTCCATCTCAAGGAGAAGTTGTTGCTTTGTTTGGGCCTTCCCTTTCATAACCTCTCCCTCTCGGATCGTTTTCAGATCTTTAAGGTCCAGATTACAAGCTCATTGATATTATATAGAACTACAAAAAGATTGCAAACTTGAAAAGAATCGAGGGTACCCCTTCAGTCACGGGTGGGTATACGAGGAATATCGGAGGAAATATCCCTGGCAAAGATTCTGTTGTGGCCTGGGGGCCAGGCCGGTACGCGCCGGAAGTATCGGCCGGGATACCCCTGCTCATGGTGAACTCATTGAATCTCCGCCGAAGAAGGCGGGAGGCGTCAGCCCCCGCCCCATCTACGGAGAAATCAGCGCCTCATGGTTCCAAGCGGACTGGATTGGCCTCCAGGCCATGGGCGCCCTGGGCATTTACGGCGAACCTTTTTTCCTCCGA
>JASEHN010000437.1 GCA_030018715.1 Thermodesulfobacteriota bacterium
AATTCAATACGTTGGCGGTTTATCAGTTGAGTAAAGTGCATAGCCCCTTTAAAAATTAACCCTACAACGACAGTTACTTATTAAACTACCGATTTTATAGCCTTTTTTTAATAAGGGTCGATGTTATATTAATAAGGATGATTTTATTGTGTTTTCGACAGGTTACAGATTATAGTAAAGCTCAAGTGTCGTTGTAGGGTTAACAAAGATGGTAAAAGGTGCCCAAAAGGAAATTCCTATACAATCAAGTTCACCCGGAAAAGGGGGAAAGAAAAGTGGAATGGAAACTTTTCACTGGAGTCATTGTTTCCTTTATGCTCGTAGGGCTTGCCTCTTTCGATTCTTTCGCAAAGAGCGGGGAAAAACAGGGAAAGGCCAAACCGATAATAAGGCAGTCTTTTGCCTCCAAATCCCTATGGCCTGGGGAAACCTGGAAAGTTTACCTTAATGCCTCTGACGAGGATGGAAATATGAAACATATCGTATGCACCATCGAACAGCCGGGGATGGGAACATACCCGGTGAGCTTCACGCGGATCAAAGAAGAAAACCGGCGGGAACTATCAGGTTACATCTATTTGAACACGATAGGCATGCATGGCCTGAATCTACCCCCTATCACCCTGACGGTTCAAATCCAGGACAGGACTGGAAATTTCAGCGACCCGGTCTCTTTCCCGCTGCGCTTTCAAGAAGGCGTCAGACAGGAAGATCCTCCGGGAGATACATACAAGGAAATGGACCTGGGTCCCATCATGATCACCCTGCAATCTTTCCGCGGAGAATGATTACGGACATCACAAATGTTCGCCTTTAATTTTAATATCGATCGTTATACTCTCTGCGGCCTGGGGGCCATTTTGATTTGGAGCACTTCGATTGCCCTGGCCCGGAGCATAACAGAACAAATTGGGTCCCTTACCGCCGCAGCTGCCGTCCATCTGGTCGGGGGAGCATTTTGCTTGGGCCACCACTTCTTCCGCGGCCCAAACGCCCTAAATAGTGTCCGCCGGCTCTCCCCGAAATATTTGTTTGGGTGCGGAACGCTTTTCGTTCTTTACATGCTCGCCCTATTTTTGGCCATCGGCTCCGCTGCGGATCGTCGCCAGGTATTGGAGGTCGGTCTCATCAATTACCTCTGGCCGGCGCTCACAATAATATTCTCCTTGTTTTTATTAAAGCTGAAAGCTAATCTACTCCTGGCCCCGGGAACTTTACTTGCTCTATTGGGGATTTTTCTTGTCCTCCGGCCCAATAATCCGACTTCCTTAACTTCCATCTTTACAAACATCGCTAGCAACCCCTTATCTTATGGCCTGGCTATGATTGCGGCCATCTCCTGGGCCCTCTACTCAAATCTGACCCGGCGCTGGGCCGGCCCGGAGAGCGGCGGCGGGGTGGTTCTTTTTTTACCGGCCGCAGGTATTATTTTCCTCCTTCTCCGCTTAGGGAGTATTGAAGAAAGCCTATGGAATTGGCGCGCGGTGGGAGAAGTAATCTTTATGGGTCTGGCCACTGCCTTGGGTTATGTTCTCTGGGACATCGCCATGCGAAAAGGCAATCTGGTTTTCGTCGCTGCTTTTTCCTACTTCACCCCGTTTTTTTCGACCTTGTTGAGCTGTATCTATCTTGGAATTGCAGCCGGAGTTGCTCTGTGGCTGGGCTGCCTATTAATCGTGGCCGGCTCCTTCCTGAGTTGGGCAGCAGTCTCCGCGAAAGGATCTCCAACTTCCCATAATAATAAATTTTAGAGTAGACCTTCAAAGAAGTAACCTGAGGCCTTTATAATTACCCTACAATCTAACCGCAAGGGAGAAGCATAAAAGGATCACCCCTAAAAGCTTTTGTTGTCTGATGACATCGTATTTACTATGTGGAAATTTCGGCACCCCGGGTTTGATTTTCCGGCAGATAAAAAAAGAAAGCAGTTGAAAGATGGTTTTTGTTTTTTCTTCAGCGAAAGATCTATGATGATTCCGTGCGTTGCAGGTTTTGCCGCTTGATTTTTTCGATCAGGGTCGTCCGATTAAGGTTTAACAATCGCGCAGCCTTATTCTTTACCCAGCCACTTTTGGCCAGCGCTTGCAGGATCAATTTTTTCTCGAATTCATTCACGGCTGTATCCAAAGATATTCCTTCTGCGGGGAATTCCGCTTCCTTGGGATGATCCACTTCAAAAAGAGTCTGGAATTTTTCGGGGAGATCTTGCGGAGTAATAATGTCATTATCTACGAGAATGACAAGCCGTTCGATCGTATTTTCGAGTTCCCGGACATTCCCAGGCCAGTCATATTGCAATAAAAGATTCATGGCCTCATCAGTCATCCCCTTAATTTTTTTCTTCTTACTTTTATTAAAATGGTCCAAAAAATGATGAGAGAGAAGGAGTATATCCGATTTCCTTTCCCTTAAGGGAGGAACATGAACGGGGATGACATTTAGGCGATAGTACAGGTCTTCCCGGAACCTTTTTTGCTCCACCGCCAATTTTAAATCCTGGTGGGTTGCGGCAATGATCCGGATGTCCGTCCTAATCGTTTTGATTCCCCCAATTCTTTCAAACTGTCTTTCCTGAAGGACTCTCAGCAATTTACTCTGTAAACCAGGGCTCATGTCCCCGATCTCATCCAAAAACATCGTACCGCCATTGGCCAGCTCAAACCGTCCGATACGGGTGCGGATGGCGTTGGTGAATGCTCCTTTTTCGTGCCCGAACAACTCGCTTTCCAAAAGTTCGCTCGGGATAGCCGCACAGTTCACGGGGACAAACGGCCCTTCCCGGCGATAACTGTTGTAATGGATGGCTTTGGCGATCAACTCCTTGCCGGTCCCGCTTTCTCCCAGGATCAAGATGGTGCTGTCGGAATCGGCGACCTTCTCGATGATTTCGAATATTTTCTGCATTTTTTCGTTATCACCGATAATATTTTCAAAGCGGTATTTTTTCTTCAGTTGCTTCCGCAGATTAATATTTTCTCGCTTAAGATTCCGGTATTCTAAAGCCCGCTTAAACGTAAGCAAGATTTCATCCGTCTTGACGGGTTTGGTTAAGTAATCAAAAGCGCCTAATTTTATGGCTTCGACGGCATTTTTAACAGTCCCGTAACCCGTCAGGATTATGCAGATGGAATCCGTGGAATTTTCCAGAACGTATTTCAAAACCTCCATTCCATCTGTGCCCGGCATCTTAAGATCGGTTAGAACAATATCATAGAATTTTTTCTCGATTTTGGAGATTCCACTGGCCCCATCGGGTGATATGTCTACCTCAAACCCTTCCTCTTTTAGAAATCCGGAGAGGAGAGTTAAGATTTCCGGCGAATCATCGATGATCAGAATTTTTTCGTTACCCATTTTTCATCCCTTAAGCTTTGATGATCTCGTAAAAAGTCCTTTTTATCCCATTTTCGTCATTCCGGCGAAAGCGGGAATCCAGTTATTAGTCAGGCCATAATTGTATAGACACTGAAGATTAAATCCCTCC
>JASEHN010000438.1 GCA_030018715.1 Thermodesulfobacteriota bacterium
GGTTTGAAAAAGTGGTTTGACCACCTTTGTTAAGGCCCGGGGGCCTGGACGGAACGCGCCGGAATTATCGGCCGGGTTTCCGCTTGGCTACGAAGAACCCCGCTCGTTTCCGCCGGAGGAGGCGGGGGGCATTTTCCCCGCCCCACTCGCGAAGAAATCAGCGCCTTATGATTCCAAGCGGGCCGTCCAGGCCTCCGGGCCAACGGATTCCCTCGGCCCTTACGCCCCACCCCTTTTCAAAGGGCTAAAGTGTTAAAAAAAAATTTATTATGGCGTTATGCCGCTAGCAAAACTTTAGATCTTTTTGCCAAGTGAAACGTTGTCTCAATAATCATGTGGGGTTATAAAAAAAGGGGGGCTTTCGCCCCCCTCAAGGAAAGAAGCTTAACTTACTTCCACCTTGATCTGCTTGGGCTTAGCTTCCTCGATCTTGGGAATGTTAACCTCCAGAATCCCTTCTTTGAACTTGGCTTTAACCTTGTCTTGTTGGACGGTGCCAGGGAGAGTAAACACCCGCTGAAACGACCCGTACGAACGTTCCACCCGGTGATAATTCTCTTCCTGAACTTCCTTCTCAAATTTTTTCTCGCCCTTCAAAGTGAGGGTATTGTCTTTTACCTCGACCGTAATCTCCTTTGGGGTGATTCCTGGAAGTTCGGCTTTAAGGACAATGGCTTCATTTGTCTCATAAATGTCCACGGCCGGAACCCAGGTGCCTTGAACGATCTCCTCCTCCCGAAAAGGAGTCTGGGTGCGGACATTGGAAAAAAGTCGGTTCATACGTTCTTGCAGGGCTGCCATTTCCCTGAATGGATCCCAACGAATCAGCGCCATATCAATTTCCTCCTTGCATTGTTTGTCTTTCAATAAGAAATTAAGCACCAACCCGAAGGTTGTCAACCCCTAAAAAGCCGTAAGGCGGAAGGCGCAAGGCGATAAGCAATTAAGAATCAATAACCACTCGCTACTCACAACTTACGATTCACCGCCTTTAATGATGAACTGCAACTCGTCCAGATCCGGAAATTTTGCTTTTAAAAAAACCTTCAACTTGTCCATCACCCTTTTTTCGATCTGGCGGGCCCGTTCCCGGGAAATGTGCAATTGGTCACCGGCAGCCTGTAGGGTAAGGGGATCCTCGGCCATCAACCTATATCTCAGCAGAAATACTTCCTTGCTCTTCAGGGACCGGGAAAATTCTTCAATCCTCTGGTCAAGCGCTTCCTTGAATTGAGTGTCGGCCACTTGTTCTTCCAGGGCTTCTCCCCCCTGCAGGATGTCCAGATAAGTTTGGTGAGTATCTTCATCCAATGGCGCGTTGAGTGAGAGGTCTCCGCCTTCCAGACGTTGTTCCATCTCAGTCACTTCTTCCTTGCGCACTTCCATGGCGCTGGCCAAGAGTTTGGGCCCGGGATTGAATCCCATTGCTTCCAGGCGGTTTTTTTCTTTCTTCAAGCGAAAAAAAAGCTTCCGCTGGGCTTGCGTAGTTCCTATCTTCACCAGGCTCCAGTTATCTATGATGAACTTTAAAATATACGCCCGGATCCACCAGGACGCGTAGGATGACAGCTTAACCTCCCGGTAGGGGTCAAACTTTTTCACAGCCTGCATCAATCCCAGGTTTCCCTCCTGGATCAGGTCAAGCAAATTGGTATAGGCCCGCTGGTATGCGAAAGCGATTTTCACCACCAGCCTCAAATTGGAAACAACAAGGCGGTAAGCTGCCTGCCGGTCTTTTTTTTCCCACCAACGCTTGGCCAGATCCAGCTCCTCCGCGCGTGTTAGGAGGGGAAATTTGCGCATCTCCATCAGGTATTTTTTCAGGGGATCAAAGACTTCGATTGCTTCCTGATCTTCGATGGGATTCCGGTCATCCGGAATAGGCGGGATTTCTTCGAAGAGGGCGGGGATTTCGCCTGAAATTTCCTTTTCGCTCATTGAGCTACTACCGCCAAATAACCCACTTCACCAGTGCGCGCGTCCCGCACCAGAAGCAAGATTTCTTCATTCCTCTGTACTTGTTCAAGAATGCGGTTGAAATCATGAATTCCGCGAACGCCCTGATTATTAATCTGGTAGATGATGTCCCCTGGCTCAAGACCAGCCCGGCCCGCCGGTCCATTGGAATCAATTTTTACCAGGACAACCCCTTCGCGTGAATCCAGACGTCTGCGACGGGCCTCCAATCCCGAAATCTCTTTAACCTCCACGCCCAATTTATTTTTGAACTCGGCAGTGGCCATACGGGGAGGGGGTTTGTAGGTTGATATCACAGCCTGAACCGTAACCATTTCTCCCTTGCGCCATAACCCGATCTCCACTGTTTTACCCGCCCGGCTGGCGGCGACCCGATTCCTGAAATCGTTGGCGCTCTCCAGGATCGTTCCGTTAAAGCCCACGATCACATCCCCCCGTAAGATTCCGGCTTTTTCTGCCGGTCCTCCTTTGATTACATCCGCCACCAGCGCCCCCTTGAGCGCTTTCAGGTTTAAACTTTTGGCCAGTGGAGGGGTCAAATCCTGAACACTCACGCCCATCCATCCGCGCACCACTTTCCCGGTCTTGATCAAATCATTGGCGATGGCCATGGTCATGTTGCTGGGGATGGCAAACCCGATCCCTTCAAATCCGCCGGATTCGGAGACAATGGCCGCATTGACGCCGATGACTTCCCCGGCAAGATTCAACAGGGGACCACCGCTATTTCCCGGGTTGATGGCGGCATCGGTCTGGATATAATCCTGGTAGCTTGAGGGATCCAAAATCCCCGTGCGGTGCTTGGCGCTGATGATTCCGGCTGTTACAGTCTGCTCCAGACCGCGGGGGTGTCCTATGGCCACCACCCACTCCCCCACCCGCAATTTATCCGAATTCCCAAAAGACAGAAAGGGGATGTTTTTAGCGGGCCGAATCTTGATCACGGCCAAGTCGGTCTTGGGATCGGCTCCTACGATCCGGCCCTCGAATTCTTCTCCAGAAGCCATTTTAACGGTTATCTTCGTCGCCCCGCCGACCACGTGATGGTTCGTCACGATATGCCCTTCGCTGTCGATTATCATACCCGTGCCAATTCCCCGCAATTCCTTCTTATAACTGCGTGGGCCTGCGGGTCCGCCGAAGAAATAGCGGAAAAAGGGGTCGCTCTCAAAGGGAAACACAGGGGATGAAACCTCTACCCGCTGGGTGACTTCGATGTGCACAACGGCTGGCATGGCCTTCTGGGCTACATCGGCGATTGCCGTCGTCAGGTCGATCGGGCCTGTTTTTTGGGCCCAGGCCTTTGGGGTATCTGCATCAATGCTTCCCCAAGAAAGGACTAAAAAACAGTAAAAAGCAATAATTCCCAAACTTTTTTTCTTTGATAACCGTTTCATCCCCGAATTTCCCATTAGGCTACTCAACATTTTTCTGAATACTTGATGGCTTCGTAAAAAGTCCATCTGTCCGCCTAAGGCGGATTGCGCTTCACCTTCGTCGTTGCGG
>JASEHN010000439.1 GCA_030018715.1 Thermodesulfobacteriota bacterium
CTGCGGCGTTGCGCTTCACCTTCGTCGTTGCAGCGTACCTGTGAGTACGCTTCACTCCTCATGTTTTGCGCGCCTTGCATCTGGAGCTTTTTACGAAACCATAGTTCTGGTGACTTTTTGCGAGGTCATCAAGTATTCGCCCACAAAAAAACACAAATTTTCATAGGACCCCCCGCACAGACTATGAATTCGAAATCCGCCAAAAGATCAATGCTTCGCTGGCGTCCCTAAATGTCATGCCCCGGAATCCCGTGTGGGGGTTTTCGGGATGATTTTAGTGGACACTTTATTTACTTTGGTGTACACTTGAATTGAGGTTTTTGTTTGATCAAAGGAGGAAGGGGGCTATGGAGATAAATGTGAAAGAGGCCCGAAGCAAATTCAGAACGATCCTCGATCAAGTGCAGGAAGGAGAGGAAGTGATCATTCGTCGCCGAGGAAAGGAAATCGCCCGTCTCGTGCCGCCCCGAGGTGAGGGAAAACGTTTACCGGCCTTAAAAAGTTTTCGAGCCGGGATTCGAATCAAGGGAGAATCTTTGAGCGCAGTTGTAAAACGCGGAAGAACCGGGGAACGTTATTGATGTTTTACATCGATACCAGTGTGATCGTGGCGTATTATTATCCGGAGTCGTTGAGTGAAAAGGCGGAAGCATTTCTTATGGCCCATTTGCATCCGGCAATCAGCACCCTAACCGAAGTAGAAATGTTTTCGGCGCTTTCAAGGAAGATTCGGGAGGGCGGGCTATCCCGCAAGGATGCCGCCAGCATCATCGCCAAATTTCTCAGCCATGTGGATGGTCATTTTTACACCCACCTTTTTGTTGAACCGCATCATTATCGATTGGCCAGAGACTGGATTGGGCTTTTTCACACAAACTTGAAAACGCTCGATGCCTTACATTTGGCGATTGCTCATGTGGAAGGTTTGACCTTTGTAACCGCCGATCAGGGACTTGCGGAATCGGCCGAGGTCCTCGCGCTGGATGTGGTGATGCTAAAAAAGTGAAACTTTACCGAATGCTGGATTCTTGCCCATGGAATTCACTATTATCTCCATCAAGGCAAGGAGCAGGTTAAGGCGCTTCCTTCCGCTTTTAAGAAAGCGGCTGCAATTTAATTTCGTTTGTCATATTTTCAGATCGTAAATTGGAAAGGCTTAGTACGTCGAATAAGCGGAGGGGCTTATGTGGGCCATTTAAACCGCGTTTCTGGAAAAGAGGCGGGGGTTTTTATTCTCGGAAATTCATCACGCGGAAATTAACGGCTTCAATCCATAAGATGTAACGGTAATCAGGGTCGGACCACGTTAACTATTTGAATGCCCGAATTAAGAGGGAAATAATTAGACTGCTTTTGGGGTTAGAACTAAAATTTTGGCTGGAAAATTTCATTCCTCAGGATGAGGGAATGCCGAGAGCCAACAGGCATTACATCCCAAGTTGTATATGGCCTATTACCCAAATCTTAGCTTGCTCCACCCCGAATAAAAAAATCACCCATCCTGGGCCCATAAAATTCTCTTTACCTTTTTTAATTAATCAGTAAACTATCAGAAGAATTCCTAAGCCCTGCATCTCTCAAAGTTTTGGGCTGTTTTAAAGAACAGAAAGGAGGAACGGCATAATGAAAGGATATACGGGGAAGATTCTGCGGGTGGATCTAAGTAAGGGGCGTATTGAAACGGAAGCATTGGATGAAACCCTGGCCAAAAAATTTATCGGCGGCAGCGGGCTGGGGGCAAAAATTTTGCACGATGAGACCGGGCCGGAGACCGACCCTCTCGGGCCTGAAAACCGGCTGATTTTTATGACCGGGCCTTTTGCGGCTACGCCGGTAATCACCTCCGGCCGGCACGCCGTGGTTACCAAGTCTCCTCTCACCGGAATTTTTGCGGAATCAGACTCGGGAGGGACATGGGGGCCTTTCCTCAAAAGAGCTGGTTTCGACGGCATTGTGGTTTTGGGAAAATCCGCAAAACCCGTTTACCTCTGGATCTCGGACGGGAAGGCTGAAATTCGGGATGCCGCCCATCTCTGGGGCAAAGATACCTATGAATTGGACGGGCTCATCCGAAATGCGACGAAAGATGAAGCTGTGGTAGCCTCCATCGGGCCGGCAGGAGAAAAGGGCGTTCGCTACGCCAGCATAATGAACGATGGTCAGGATGGAAGGGCTGCTGGGCGGGGCGGAACGGGCGCGGTCATGGGATCAAAGAACCTGAAGGCCATTGCTGTCCATGGCAGCCTGGAGATGGAGATCGCCGACCCCGAAAGCTTGCGGGCTTCGTTAAAGGAAATAAGTCCAATGGTGGCCAAGAACGCCGAGGGGATGCGCAAAAACGGCACTGCCGGGGGGGTGGCCACATTTGAAGCCCTGGGCAGCCTTCCTTTGCAAAACTGGAAATATCAGGGGCGCTGGGAGCAGGGAGCGGCCAAAATCGCCGGGCCAACCATGACCGAAAAAATTCTTACCGGGATTTATCATTGTGAGAAGTGCGTCATCGGCTGCGGGAGAAGAGTAAAAATCGACAAGGGACCTTACGCCGGCGTGGAAGGCGCCGGGCCAGAGTATGAAACCATTGCTCTCATCGGCAGTCTTTGCCTGGTGGATGATCTGGAAGCCATCGCCAAAGCCAATGAAATTTGCAATCGTTATGGAATGGACACCATATCCTGCGGCGCGGCCATTGCCTTTGCCATGGAGGCCTATGAAAAAGGGCTGATCACCACAAAGGATACCGGAGGGATTGAGCTTCTCTGGGGCCGGGGCGACGTGGTGGTGAATCTGGTGGAGAAAATTGGCAAGCGCGAGGGCCTGGGCCAGCTTTTGGGAGAGGGAGTACGCATCGCTGCCGAGAAGATTGGTAGAAACGCCGTGGAATATTCCCTGCACGTGAAAGGTATGGAAATTCCCGGCCACGACCCCAGGTGTTACAACGCCGGAGCAGTGAGCTACGCCACCTCCAACCGGGGCGCCTGCCATCTGGCCGGGTTCAGCCATACATTTGAACGGGTGCTTTCCCTGCCGGAAATCGGGGTGGAAAAACCTCTGAACAGGCTGGAAGTGCAGGGAAAAGGAGAATTAGCCGCCAGCACCCAGAATGTCATGGGCCTGTTCGATTCCTTGAAGCTTTGTAAATTTATCCTTTTTGGGGGTGTAAAACTTACTCCCATTACTTCCTGGTACACCATGGTCACCGGCCTTCCGATGGATGTAGCTGAGTTTCTGAAAACGGGAGAGAGGATCTTTAACCTAAAGAGGCTCTACAACGTGCGTTGTGGCATCAGCCGCAAAGATGATGTCCTGCCTGCTCGTTTTCTCACTTTGCAGCGGGAGGGTGAAGGCCTTACTCCCAACCTTCCTCCTCTTGGTGAGATACTCAGTCAATATTACCAGGTTAGAGGGTGGAGCGAGGAAGGCATCCCTCTGCCGGAAAAGTTGAAAGAATTAGGCCTTTAGAATTGAGGAAAAAAAAGAGTTCGG
>JASEHN010000013.1 GCA_030018715.1 Thermodesulfobacteriota bacterium
AAGAAGAATCAGAATTTTTGGGTAGGAGCTGAACAAAAAGATTTCAGAAAAATTTACAAAACCAACTCACGGAGGTTTTTATGGAGTTCAGAGAGTCCCATGTATATGCGGACGTTCTGATCATCGGCGGGGGAAGCGCAGGGGCCATGGCCGCGATCCGGGCCAAGGAGGTTGATCCCGCGCAGAAAGTCGTCGTCTTTGAAAAAGGCCACATCCTTTACAGCGGCTGCATTGCCCGGGGAATGGATGCGCTCAACATTGTTGCCGTCCCGGGAAAGACCACGCCCGAGCTTTACGTCGAGTCCAACGGCATTGCCTGTGAAGGGCTCATGGATGAACCGGTGAATTACCGCATGGCCGAACGCAGCTATCCGCTGATGAAAAAATTAGAGAGCTGGGGCGTATTTTTCCCCAAAGATAATGAGGGGAATTATGAGCTCCTGCAGGTTCACCCCAAAGGAAAATTTTGTCTGTCCATGAAGGAGCCGGAGTTGAAGACCATCTTAGCCAAGCGCTTAAGCGGCCTGAGCTGCCAGGTCTTCAACCGGGTGATGGGCTTGCAGTTGATCGTGAAAGAAGGGCGGGTTGCCGGGGCCATTGGCATCAATATCCATACGGGCGAATTTGTGGTCTGTCATGCCGGATCGGTCATTCTTTCTTCCGGAGGAACGGCCCGTTTCGGATTACCCAACAATGGTTACCTTTACGGGGTCTATGATTTTCCCGGGAACACGGGGGATGGATACGCCATGGCTTTTCGGGCCGGGGCTGAACTGACGGGTTTTGAATATACTCTGAATTATTATATCATCAAGGATATTAATGCCCCGCTCCTTTACATCACCTTGACCCGCGGAGCCAATCTCCTCACCGCCATGGATGTCCACCTGGAAAACAACCATCCTTCCATCAAGTCGATGGTCCTGGAACACCGGAAGGACGTGGGGCCTCTGCGCATCCGCATGAAACATCTGCCCGAAGCCAGGATCCGGGAGATCGAGGACATCCTCTTTACAACGGAGCGGCCGGTTCAGCAACGATTTTTCGAGGGGCGGGGCGTCAATTTCCGCACCGGCGATATCGAGCTCTGGCCTACGGAATTTTATCTCTGCGGCGGGCACGGAATGACGGGCATTTTCGTCGATGAAAAAGCCGCCACTACGTTGCCCGGGCTTTATGCCGCTGGAGATGTCTCCCTGGTGGCCCGCGGTCATCTGAGCGGAGCCTTTGTTTATGGAGAGATTGCTGCTGAAGAAGCGACCGAACATGCCCGGAAACATCCGCCGGCCAAAGAACCTGGTCCTCAGGGCCTGGAAGACCTGAAAAAGGATCTGCGGCAACGGAGCGCGCAGAAGGACGGTGAAGTTTCCATCGAAGAATTTGAATATAAGGTGCGCCGGTTGATCGGAGATTACGTGACCCCTCCGAAAAACGCCTACAAATTGAACCAGGCGCTATGGTGGATGGACCGCTTCCAGAAGGAAATTCGAGAAAAGGTGCGTATCCGCCACATTCACGATCTCTTCAAGGTCCTGGAGGTGGAGAATATCATCCTCTGCGCCAAGCTATCGGCCAGCGCATCCCTGGAACGCAAGGAGAGCCGCTGGGGGTTCTGGCACTACCGGGCCGACTTTCCGGAAAAGGACGATAAAAACTGGCTGAAACACATCATGCTGAAGAAGGGCGAAACACCGGAAGAGATCCGCATCCACCATCGGCCCGTGGCCAAGATGCAATAGGGGGAAAAATGGATATCAATATGCTTACCAGCCTGAATGACAATATCCGTATTGATCGTGATAAATGCACGGCCTGCGGGAGGTGCGTGGAAATTTGCATATTAGACAATCTGCGCCTGCAACTTTCTCCTTGCCGCCAGGCTTGCCCGGTCGGAATGAACTGCCAGGGATATATCCATCACCTGGCGAAGAGGGAGATGGATAAAAGTCTGGAAAGAGTTCGGGAAACGGTTCCTTTTGCAGGAATTCTGGGCCGGATCTGCTCGAGGCCCTGTGAAGCAGCGTGCAACCGGATAAAAGTGGATCAACAGCCCGTAGCCATCCGCGATTTAAAACGGTATCTCTCCGACCAGGACGGGCAGCCCTGGACGCCGCCCCTCTCTCCGGAACGGTCCCAGAAAATAGCCATCGTGGGATCCGGCCCTGCTGGCCTGGCCGCGGCTTTCTACCTCCGGTCGGGGGGGTTCCGGGTAAATCTGTACGATAGGGAATCTGCCCCCGGAGGCCTGATGCGCTGGGCCATCCCGGAATTCCGCCTTCCTCAGGAGGTTTTGGATAGGGATCTCAGGGCCATGAAGAACATGGGCGTAAAATTTGTAGGGAACCGAACTTTGGGGAAAGATCTTGAGCTTAGAAAATTAGGGAAAGAATATGACGCTGTCCTTCTGGCCCTTGGGGCTTACGGACAGGCCCGCCTGGGCATTCCCGGAGAAGATGCTCAGGCGATCATCCCTGTTCTGGAGTTCATGAAGAATGTGCGGCAGAAGAATCCTCCAAAGATGGGTGAACGGGTAGTCGTTATTGGCGGGGGGAATGCCGCTGTAGATGCGGCCCAGACCGCTATGCGCCTGGGGGCGAAAAGAGTTCATTTAGTGAGCCTGGAGAAAAGGGAGGAGATGCCGGCTTTTTCCTTAAGTGTTGCCGAGGCTGAGGAGGAGGGAGTCAATATTCAGAATGGTTGGGGGCCCCAGAGGTTTCGGCTGGAGGGGGAAAAATTAACTGGGGTCAGCTTCAAAAAATGCCTGGCCCTGTGTGACTCCCGGGGGATTTTTTGCCCTAACTACGATGAAAGGACCACCATGGATTTACCAGCCGATACGGTCATTTTGGCCATCGGACAAAAGTCCGAGTTGGGATTGGTGGAGCCTTCCTGGCATGAGCCGCCGGGAATCCGCTGCCATCCCCTTACCTTGCAGACACCGGATTCTAAAGTCTTCGCGGCTGGAGACTTTATCCGGGGCCCGAAAACAATTATAGAAGCAATGGCGGAGGGAAAGGAGGCAGCCATCTCCATTCAGCGGTTCCTGCAGGGGGAGGATTTGCAGTATGGCCGGGGAAATGTGACCCCTTACGAGTTACAATTTGAACCTGACCTTTCCCGGGCCCAAACTCGCTCGCGGCTGGCCATGCCGACCCTGCCGCTATCTCAAAGGAAGGGATCCCAGGAAGTGGCCCGAGGATATTCCCAAGAAGAGGCCATTGCCGAAGCGGAGCGCTGCTTGAATTGCGGCATGCCTTTCGGCCTCAGGACCTGCTGGTTCTGTCTCCCCTGCGAAATCGAATGTCCGGAGAAGGCGCTTTACGTGGAGATTCCTTATCTGCTGAGATGATAAAGGATACGGGGAGGGAGGGCACGATTTCAATCATAAGCCGCTGTCATAAAAGACAGGCGCTTCCCGCGCATCCACCCGAATAGTCGGATTCCACAGTAATCAAATCATTTTGGACAGAGGGTTGATCCTTTCCCCGGTGCCCCAGGGAGAGCACCTGATCTTCTTTGCTCCCGTAACGATAGACGGTGATTCCCTTACACTTAAGCTTATACGCCAGGGAATAGACCTTTCTCACATCCTCCACCGTAGCGTCGGCTGGTAAGTTGATGGTTTTGGAAACGGAATTGTCCGAATGCTTTTGGAAAGCTGTCTGCACCTTAAGGTGTTGCTGAGGGGTTACATCAAAGGCGGTGACGAAGATTCTTTTTACGTCGGGGGGAATCTCTTCGATCTTCCGCAGAGAACAGGATTGAGCCACCCGGGCAATCATTTCTTTGCTGTAGAACCCCCGGGTTTTGGCCATTTCTTCGAAGATCGGGTTCACCTCAAATAATCGGACGCCAGACAATACATTGCGGATGAAGCTTATGGCGAATAGGGGCTCGATTCCGCTGGAACAGCCGGCAATGATGCTTATGGACCCTGTGGGAGCGATTGTATTCACCGTGGCATTACGCAGGCTAAGGTTCTTTTTGGCGTATATGGAGTTGGCAAAATTCGGAAAAACTCCCCTTTCCCGGGCCAGGGCAACGGAAGCTTTGAGGGATTCCTTATGGATAAAATGCATTACCTTTTCCGCAAAGGAAACAGCTTCCCGGGATTGATAGGAAATTCCCAGGCGAATCAACAGGTCGGCAAACCCCATTACTCCCAGCCCGACTTTGCGGTTGGCCAGAGTAATTTTCTGTATCTGGGGGAGGGGAAATTGGTTTACCTCAATCACATCGTCCAGGAAGCGAATGGACCAGCGGATATATTCTGTAAGTTTTTCCCAATCCAGAACATTTCCCCTGACCATCCGGGCTAAATTGATGGAGGCCAAATTGCAGCTCTCGTAAGGCAAAAGAGGCAGCTCCCCGCAAGGGTTCGTGGCCTCGAAAGATCCAACCTGCGGCGTCGGATTTTTTCTGTTAATTTCATCCAGAAATACCAATCCCGGGTCGCCGGTAAGCCAGGCAGCATTGGCGATAAGATCAAAAATGGTTCTGGCTTTTACTTTTTTAATTTTTTGGCCATTGCGGGGGTTGATCAAATCAAAGTCTTTGTTATCGGCTACGGCCCCCATAAAGCGGTCCGTGACCCCTACAGATAAATTGAAATTGGAGAAGCGGTTTTTTTCGATCTTGGCCTCGATAAATTCGATGATGTCGGGATGGTCGCAACGCAAAATGCCCATGTTGGCTCCGCGCCTTTTCCCGCCCTGAACGATCACCTCAGTGGCCTTATCGAATATGGACATGAAGGAAACCGGGCCGGAAGCCTGGCCTTTGGTGGAAGAAACCAGATCTCCTTTGGGCCTCAGCCTGGAGAAACTGAACCCCGTACCTCCGCCGGTCTGGTGGATCCTGGCCATACTTCTAAGCGCCTCAAAAATCCCGTCGATGGAGTCTTCCACAGGTATGACAAAGCAGGCCGAGAGCTGGCCCAAAGAAGCTCCGGCATTCATGAGAGTGGGGGAGTTGGGCAAAAATTCCAGATTGCGCATCATCTGGTAGAACTTTTCTTCGGCCTCTTCCGCAGTGCAGGAGGACTTGAATTCTTTCTCGGCCAGAGCCACATGAGCCGCGACTCTCCGAAAAAGCTCGCTGGGAGTTTCGGTGATGTTTTGCTTATCATCCTTTAAGAGGTAGCGCTTCTTTAAGACCTCCATTGTATTGACCGGAAGTTTCAGATCATCCTTGATCCCCAGGGCCGACTTGGCCAGGCGAATTTCGCTGCGCTTCTCCCGGTAGAGGATATAACTCTTGGCGATCTGATTGTACCCTTCCTCCATTAAAACCGCTTCTACTGCATCCTGGATCGATTCTACGTAGAGGGTTTTTCTTTTGAACAAGGCCAGTAATTTTTGGATAACGATTCCGGTGAGCCTTGCGCCTATTCTGCCGGCCTGCGCCTGATCCTTAAGGACTTCAAAAGCGGCCCTGGCGATGGCCTTTTGAATTTTTTCAGAGGCAAAGGGAACGATAGTCCCGTCCCGTTTCCGGACTTTTCTGGGCAGCGTCATCTTACTCATGACGAACTTAAAACTCCTAACTCCGAACTTCTTTCAATACCGGCACGGTCAAACTTCCCTGGGGCATTAAAATAATCCGGGGATGCGGCCCTACTTTAGCGAAGGCCATGGCCAGGGCTTCGCCCATATCTTTAGCAGGGGTGAACAACAAGGTTCGGGACAGATCGGCATCCAATCCGGAAACGAGGATAAACTCAGCTTTTTTCATCAGCCGGGTAACGGCATAGGCTTTATGGCCCCCGACGATAAAATCAGAGCGGATCTTTTCTTCGATCAGTTCGGGAGTTTTATGTTCCTTCATCCATTGCAGGTATTCCTCGGAACCCACTCCCTCGATGCATTCTCCGAGCATGATCACCACTCCGCCTTGGCGAACGGCCAGCCAGGCGTTATCCATGGTCTTCTGTAACTGGTAAACATTGATATCCTTCGGGTAGCCGCCGCAGCCGGCAATTACCAGGTCGGCGGGCTTAGGGATTTCGGCCCCGTAGATCATCTCCACGAACCTGCAGCCTTCCAGGTGAGCCTGGATATAGTCCCCGGCAAAAATTTTCAGGAACTCTTTCTTTTCGTTGAGCACGACATTCAGGAGGAAAGAAGGCCGCAGCATTTCGGTCGCTTCGACCTGGTCTTCATGGACGGGATTTCCGTTGAGTTTCCCCAAGCCGGCCCCCGGCTCGAGCATGAGGGCATGGTTGCGGCAGATTGTTTGGTAAGCTGCCACGCCAGGGAGCAGGGCTTTCCGTCCTCCACCAAACCCGGCAAAGAAATGGTAAACGATATTTCCAGTGCAGACTACATGGTCGGCCTCAAGCACCAGCTTATGAAAATAGATGTCGTTGCCCCGGGAAGTCGTGCCCACGTATTTAAATTGAGAAGGATCCTGGGCATTGCTGTTGTACATCCTTACCCGCTCGGCCACATCCGGGCCGACCAGCGACACCATCTCCTGTTCACTCAGTTGGCGATGGGCTCCTACTGAAAAGATAATGAACATGTCCCTGTCAGGAATTCCGGCCGCGTTCAATTCGTTAAGTAAGATGGGCATGAATACATGGCTATTGGCCAACCGGGTGGAGTCGTTGACCAGAAAAGCGACCGTTTGTCCCGCCTTCACAATTTCCCGCAGGGGTTTGGATCGAATCGGATTTCGGATGGCCTTTTGGATCTCCGCCCCAGGATCCTGGAGAGGGGGATGGTCTTTAATCGTCAACTCTCCCCAAACAAGCCGCGGGTCTAAATTAAAGCGAATCTCCTTTTTCCCATACTTAAACCGGTATTCTTTCGTCGCCATCTTCCTCCGTCCTTCCTTGCCCTCTTCTCTATGTCCTTTGTTCCAGGCGATATTTTGCTTTATTCTACCATACTTCATTTATTGGGACACGGACAAACACAAAGAATAAGGTTACGGCACGGATTTCCCTCCCTGCGGGCGCGAACCCGATTGGCGGGAGGGATTATTCAGATCCCCGGGTTTCCTCCGCAACATTTCCATTCGCAACCCTCATTTCCCAGTCCCACCCGATGGCGGAAAAAACTTACTGAGAAAGCGAGGACTTGTTCCTTTGAATATAAAAACTTTCGGCCAAGCGAGAGATTGGCAAGATATACTCGGTTTTGTAACCTTTAAAACACTCCCAAGATATGGCGGTGTTTCCTTACTGACTTTTTCCTGAAACCACACCCCATTTTTCTCCTGAAACCAATGGTTGACAAGCTTTGTTAAAAGGCGTAAATTCCTCTCTGTGATGAACAGGGGGAAAAGTCATCCCTTTGGCCAAAAGGGAAACCCCTTCGTTTTTCAATCGGGGCGAACTGAACTTTTCGGTAGCCCTATTTCTCGGCCTTGGAGGTGAACAAATGTCCACCAGATCCACAGCGGAACTCCTTGTCAGAATGCGGGAGTTGAAGCCTAAAATTATGAAGCGCTACAAGGCCAAGGAGATTGAATTGTTCGGGTCCATTGTTCGAGGAGAACAAAATCAATCGAGTGACATTGACATTCTGGTAGATTTTGCAGAGGGGGCTGACCTTTTTGACCTAACAGGTTTGGCCATCTTTCTGGAAGAAGAGCTCGGCAGAAAAGTGGATGTGGTCCCAAAGCGAGCCTTAAGAGAAGAACTCCGGCAATTGGTTCTCAAAGAAGCCATGCCTGTATGAGAGACTACGGATTGTATTTGAAAGACATATTGGCTGCAATGGAAAGTGTAGAGACTTTCGTTGAAAGGATGGATTTCGAGGAATTCCGCGCGGATGACAAGACTGCGAGCGCCGTTATCAGGAAATTTGAAATCATTGGGGAGGCAACAAAAAATATTCCAGAAGACATCCGACGACGATATCCGCAGGTTCCCTGGAAAGAGATGGCAGGCATGAGGGACAGGCTGATTCATTTCTATTTTGGGGTGGATTATCAGCTGGTTTGGACAACAATAAAAGAACGCCTGCCCATAGTTAAGCCGCAAATTCAGAAGATTTTGAAAGAATTAGGCTAACAAACGGATTAATATTTCGAGGGGAAATCACCCCATTTTTCACCCCATCTTTCTCTTGACATCACGAATTAAATTTCATAAATTCGTATTCATTCTTTCCTTCCGTAAACAAGTAAATCCAACAACCTAACCCCTAACTTTCTGGAGCCTGGGATGAAAAGGTATTTCTGGAAAGTGCCAATATGAAGGTCCCTCTGGGGTTTAAAACCCTTTGGGGGCCTTTTAGTTAATTCAATAAAACCTCTTCTGATTTCCAGTTGATCTCCATCTGCCCTAAAGTGCATCTTCATTGGCAGGAAGATCGCCACACCTCAAGTTCTCTGCCAGTTCTCTTTTGGAGCTTCCATTGTACCTCTTAAAGAGTTTAAATGGGAAACGGGAGAAGGATTCTATTTAAACCAACTTTTACCCTTCTGGAAGATATTATGAGAAGGAGTTTCCGGAGGGTGCCGATATGAAGCCGACAATTTATTTTATGCGCCACTCCCTAAATCATTTGTTCGGGGTTCACAAGCCATATAGGAGCCTACTATATGGAAAGTGCAACGAGTAATGGGACCGGAAGAGAAATCACCCACCAAAGAAAGGAGGTTGTTCCAATGCGCATCGCCATCTTTGGCACAGGCGGAATTGGCGGCTACTTCGGCGGGCGCCTGGCCCAGGTTGGGGAAGATGTGGTGTTCATAGCCCGGGGCGAGCATTTACAGGCCATGCGCAGCCATCTTCACAAGCATCCGTTGGGTTTTCCAGAGACGGAAAGCGAGGTAGAGCTGAAAATACTGGATAGATTGTTCAGGTAATTGTAACGGGTCGGACCCAATGCCGTTAACTTAAGGGAAATTCCGTGCCCAGACCGTCACCCCGGCGAAAGCCGGGGTCCAGAAAAGCTTTAAAAAACTGGATTCCGGCTTTCGCCGGAATGACCCAAGAGTTTAAAATCAGATCAAAAAGGCTTAAGTTAACGGCATTGGGTCCGACCCGGAAGGAGGGAAGGAGTAAAACAGAACAAGCCCTGGAAGATATCAAAAGGGCCGCGAGTTTAGGAAACAAAGAAGCCCAAGGCTATCTCCAAAAGAAAAGGATTCAGTGGTGAGATTGTTAATAACTCCCCTTCATTTTGGGGTAACATGAGTCGAGGGGTCAGATCTCAACAATTGATTCTGCTGCAAAACCCCTTGGCTCGAAAATTCACTATGAAAAATACCATCAAAACACCCTCGCGAAAAATAAAGATGGTTTATACGCGATTTTAAAGCGAAGAGTTTCGAACCCCTTTTCATTAAATCTTAAAAATGGGGGGTTTTGCAGCAGAATCAACAATTGACATATGTTGAATGTTGAGACCCTTTTATTTACTTCTCCACCCCTCGTATCCCAGTTACTTCTGCCTGCTTTTGATCCATGGCCAACCTCGTTATCCATTCTCGCGCATCTTTGGGCGGGTGCTGGATCTCCGCACGAGGCTCAAGATATAGTGATTGGGTTGGACATTTATGGACACATACACCGCAGCCAAGACACTGGTCAAGATTAATAAGCGTTGCCGCTTTACTCCGCTGGTTTTTGGCCAGAGGAGAATCCTCAAGACTTAGAACCTGGACAGGACAGCGTTGCACGCACAGACCGCATGCCTGGCAAGTCTCCGGGCTGATTTTTAGGCGGTAGTTCGAAAAATCATGGCTCTTTTGATGCTTCAGGACGTGGTAGGATTCGAAGAAAAGGCAGGAACACTTGCAGCAGTTACAGATGGTGTCCACATCTTTTTGCCGGTTCGATATCGCATGGACCAGCCCCGCGTCTGCTGCGACTTTGAGGATGTCTTTGGCCTCTTCTTTGGTGATCTCCCGGCTTAGGCCATTGTCCACAAGGTAATGGGCCAGGTCCCCGAAGTGCAGGCAGACCTCTTCCGGATGCTCGCACTGGGCAGAGGCAGGGTCCACGCGCTTTCTCTGCCTGCAGGCACAATTGGAAACGGAAAGGAAATCCTGGGACTCAACCACGGACATCACGTCTTCGTAAGGCGTTATGCTGCGGGGATCTTCAACCGTCTTGGCTATGGGGATGGTTCTTAAGGCCTTGGTATGAACTGGAGCAAGTTGATCCATCAATCCGTCGTGGAAATAGCGATTGAGGGGTGGAGCCATAGCCTTGGCAGCCTGATCCAGATGAATAGCAGAGAATGGGCCCCGGAAAAAGATAAAGAAGGCGTCGTTCAGGTGGTAGAGAAGGGTGCCGCCTCTTTCCATCCGCCCGACCGCGCCTTTCTTGGCAAGGGCATCAAGCTTTGCCATCAGATCACCGCGCTCCACCCCTTTCAGATTAGCAAGTTCTTTCAGCTCTGTCGGCTTGAAGGGAAAGCCAGTGAGCAATGCCGCCTCTTCCGGGGTAAAGAAGGCCTTAATGGATGGTAGAAGGTGTTCGGATGCCGGCAAGTGCCACCAACCATTGTCCAGCCAGGCTATAAACCGGGAGTAGATCTCGTTCACAGACATGAAAATTGTCTCCTTTCTGCCTAATTTTCACACCTCAATGGTGGTGTAAGGATGGATAACAATGTTAAAATAAAATTTGATCGAAAGAAAGGGATGAAAAGGACAAGAATGGGGGTCAAATAGGCCACCCGATTTCTGAAGAGTAAGGGGTTAGGTATTTCGGTATTGATTAACCGGTCCGTTGTGGGGAATATAAAGAGGTTTTTGAATTTGCTCTTTGCGCCTACGCGCTCATGCCAATGCATGTCCACCTGCTGGTTGAAGCGAGAGACAAGCCTCTTTCGGGCTTCATGGAGCGGCTTCAGTTTCGAAATAACGAAGCCCAGTATTGGGGTTATTAATAGACAGCTTGGTATAAAGCTACCATGTCATCCTTCGTGCAGGGACGGGGATTGAAGGGGTGGCACCAGTCTCCCATGGCCTTATCGGCCATGGCCGGAATCTGTTCCTCTTTCACGCCCACAGCCCGGAGGCGTGAAGGGAGGCCAATTTCCGAAGAGAGGTGAGCTACTTCTTTGCAGGCCTGTTCAGCGGCTTCCTCGAGGGGAAGAGAGTCGGTTTTTGCGCCCAGGGCTTGAGCAATCAGGACTAATTCTTCCCGGGATTGCGGCAGGTTATAACGCATTACGTGGGGGAGCAGGATAGAGTTAGCCACTCCGTGATGAACGTCAGCCTCCGTTGAGAGCTGGTGGGCTAAAGAGTGAACCGCTCCCAGCCCCTTCTGAAAAGCCAAGGCCCCGGTCATCGAAGCCACGGCCATATCCAGTCGAGCGTCCAAGTCGTCGCCCTTGTGGACGGCTCTCTTCAGGGATTTCCCGACGAGCCGGATTCCTTCCAGAGCTAAGGCCGAACATATAGGTTGGTATTGATTGGACACCCGAGCCTCGATGTGATGGGAGAGAGCATCCATCCCCGTGGCGGCGGTGAGAAAAGGCGGCATCGTGAGCGTCATCTCCGGATCGATGATGGCCAGGTTGGATGGCCCCGTTCGGACGACAGACTTAGTGTTGGTCTTGGTATTGGTAATCACCGCTCCCCGTGATACCTCTGAGCCTGTACCAGAGGTTGTGGGGACTGCGATCAGATATGGCCTAGGAAGAGTAATCTTGGAAGCTGCGGCCACCCCGAAATATTCATGTATTTCTCCTGGATGAGAAACCATTACCTGGATGGCCTTGGAAGCATCCAGGGGGCTACCCCCACCAACGCCCAGGATAGCGTTGCTCCCGGTTTTTTTAAACAATTGAGCCCCATCCATGACCGTTTTATCTGAAGGATTTGGTTCGACCCGGTCGAAGATCTCAAAGGGAAGTTTGGCCTCTTGAAGGGACTTTTTCAAAGGTTCGAGCAGCCCGGCCTTGACAACTCCTCCGTCAGTAACGATCAGAACCTTTTTGGCACCCGCCGACTGAAAGCTTGAGCCCACCTCTTTAGCCGTGCCTGCACCCAGGCGGACTGACGTTCCTAATATCTGGAATGAGATTGGTGGTTTGGGCGTTCCCATGGGAGCCTCCTTCCCCAAATATTTTTTACTGTCTTTTTCTTTCTGGTAAATTGTTCTGGACTACTATTGAGGAATCGTAAAAAGTCGTCACTCTGGTGCAAACCGTCCGCCTCAGGCGGACAGAGAATTTATAGCTATTTGAATCCCGCTCCGAGCGGGACTGGATTCCGGTTTCGCCGGAATGACGGAAAACCAAATTTCTGTACTTCTTACGAGATCATCAATATTCAATTTCTGAAAATTAAAAAAAACTTTAAGTACCTTGAGCTACAAGCGAATAATAGGTTTTTGTTTCTTTTGGTTGCGGCTATGCCGCATTATGGCTGAGCTTTTCTATTCTCTTAATAAAAAAAGGGCTTTGCCGTTCTGGAGTTCTCTTTTCACCAGTCCCAGGCCTTGGAGGTACTGAAGATGAGCCAGAGCCTCGCCCCCGGCAAACCATTGCTGGGGGAGGGGAAAATCCTCCCACCGTTCGCAATCGATGTCCCAAGACATGTTTGAGGCCACCTGATAAGCGCTTTGCCTGCCCTCCTTCAGGATGGAAAGCACTTCTTCGTTCCTGGCCTCGTGGTGTTTTTTCAGCTCGGCGATCCTCCGGCGATGGTGATCGAAAGGACGGCGGTGGCCCGGCAGCACCCGCCCGATGTCGTATTCATTTATTTTATCCAGGCTTTGGAGATAATCCTGCAGGGGGTCATCATCGGCAGTCCACAAAGATATGTTGGGGGTGATACTTTCCAGAATATGGTCACCGGAAAAGAAAATTTTCTCTTTTGGCTCGTACAGGCACATATGCCCCCGCGTATGCCCCGGCGTTTCCACACACTGGAAGACGTATTTTCCGGCGGCAATCCTGTCGCCCTCCCGCAGCAGAGTTAAAGGAAGCGGGCGCCTGGCGTGATACCTGCGGCCGGGATGTTTCAGGATGGCGGCCTCAATGTCGGATTCCGGGAAACCGTTCATCCCGGCGGAAGCCGCCATCTCTTCCCAGTGGTTTGGATCATTGATGATTTCCGTATCCGGATAATTGAAATAGACCTTCGATGAATCCTGAGCCAGTTCCGAGACCAGGCCCAGATGGTCGGCATGGAGGTGGGTGATGAAAAAATCCGTTTTCTTTAAATCAACCCCAAGCTCTTTTATATAGGCCTCCATGGCCTGCAGGCATTCCGGCCGGTTCATCCCGGTGTCGATCATCAAAAACCGGCCATCCCCTTTAATAACGTATGAGTTGATGGCTTTTAAAGGGTTCTGGGGGAGGGGAATTTCTTCGCGGAATATGTTCGGAAATACTTCTTCAATCATAGGGAGTATCCGTCCTTTTTTTAGATCGTTGGGAAGGTCAAGGTTTCGTAAGCACTCTCACATGGCGGGCCGTGAGTAATATGCACTTCTTTTTTCGTAAGGTTCATGATGAGGGAAGCCACGGTCTGCACATGCTCTAATTCCGGGTCCCGTTCGTCCGGATGACGGCAGATGGCATCGGGGTAATTGAAATGATCGCGCAGGATCTCCTGAAAGTCTTCTATGGAAATTTTACCAGCCCGCCCCAACAATTTTTGCCTGGCTCTTCCGTACCGCAGAAGGGAGTCAGGAAATTGGGTCAGGTTGGCATCCAGGGGTTTCAGGCGCTCGGAAGTGAAGTGATTGGTATGGACCAGCACGCCTTTCTCGGGGTAAAAGAAGTCCAAAACCTGGGGGGCCATTTCGAAATCCAGGGCAGCTCCGTCGCGATGGGCGATCAGGCAAT
Source organism: Thermodesulfobacteriota bacterium (assembly GCA_030018715.1). Taxonomy (GTDB): domain Bacteria; phylum Desulfobacterota; class SM23-61; order SM23-61; family SM23-61; genus JAHJQK01. The sequence continues at coordinate 13,767 of JASEHN010000013.1, forward strand.
TGTTGGTTGACCCGCGGTCCACGGAAGCGATCTTGCTGATGGCGTCCCCGAATCGTTCACAATTCAGAATTCCCCTCATGAGGACGTGAATGGGAACGCCAATCTGCCCTAAAGGAGATTTCAGAATGTTCAGACAGGCCCCCAGGCCAGCGGAATTGAGCCCGATCTTGCCGACGATGCCCGCTTCGGTAAGAGTGACGACGTTAGGTTTGCCCGGCTGTTCGATCTTAAGGATAACCGTTGTGTCTTTTAAGTGGGGCTTCCAATCCCAGTTTTGGCCCAGGAGCATTTCACCGGAAGCTGTGGCTTCGGGTAAGGCGGCCAGGGCTGTGCACTCACCGCCCGTAGCCAATTTATCAGGATACATCAATTCCGTGCGCACGTTCAGAGCCAAAATTTCTTCCAGCTCAACTTTTGCCCCTTCGGCAATGCCTCTGATTTCTTCCAGAATGGCCGGGTCAAAAGCCTGGATAACGGGAATGAACCGTCTGGCTAACTTAACGGCCTGGCTGTGGTCGAGCTGGGCATAATGCTGAAAGACCCGGAAATAAAGCTGGATGTTCTTTCGGATCATTTCCCGGCAGCGGGATCCGTGCTGAAAACCAAGCTCCTGCGGTGGGCCCTTTATTGAAATAATCGGCAGCATGCGTTTTCCCCTCTCATAGTTGATATGATACTCTAAAAGAGCTGCAAGCGGAACAAGGAATAAAACTCCAAATATTTTTTGTATAGAAGTGTACTAAATTGATACGGACGAATCAACAAGAATAATGGGTGCCTTTTAATGGGCGCCCCCCTTCACTTTTCAATAAGATGAATTCGTAGTGATAGATGAAGCCCGGACGGGAGGGGGATGAAAGAGGGAGCAAAAATATTGCCTTGTGCTCCTGAGAGATTCTCCCTCTCACCCGGGCCGTGATCGCTTCTCGGACCCGGCATGGAGGCGCACTTTGTTCTGACCATCATTATGAAATCATGAACGAAAATCAAAAGTGAAGGGGGCAAGAGAGCCCAAATGGATTATCCTGGATTTATAGGGTGGATAGGAAAAATGGGGTTCAGAAAAAGTATATCTACCTACTCTGTTTTGTGTTCAAGAATGGATATGTCCCTTTTAATTAGAAGGGCGAGAACATCTTCGGGATTTTTGTTATCACGGATGAAATGCATGATCTTCAGGAGTTCAGGCTTTTGAAAATATTGCTGGCAGCGCTGCAACACGCTTTTCCAATGAGCCTCTTTTAGACTACCGTAAACCAATAAAGGGGTTTCTCCTTCCTGGATTTCCTCCACCTCTTGAAAGAGCTTCTCGGGAGGAATGCTCTCCACCTCTTCCTGAAAAGCCTGAATGAACTTTTTGACGATTTCTTCCGGCAGGGGAGCGGCTCCATTTTGGAGAGATAACTGTTTGCGCAGGTCATTCTCCTGGATTCGGCAGGAGACATTGGAAACCTTAAGCCGGCCGGGAATGATTTCATAGCATGCCGGTTGGTCTAAAGCGAGCTTTGTGCGTCTGATCAAGAACTTTTGGCGACCGTTGCCGGCTTCGAAATAAATAGTTTTAGTTGGTTCATAGCAGGGTTTATCGCTGATGAAAGTATCAGGATCGACGAAAATTTCCTCGATGGCATGGCGCTTATGATCGTGAAAGAATTCCTTTTGGCTGTTTAGGTCTTCAGAAGACCATTCTATGTCTGGCAGGTCAGGAGTTTCGCCAAAATCCCCAAAGCCTTCATACAAATGGATCACCTGGTTGCATTGGGTGCAGCGGATTAATTTTTTAACCATGTTTTTCTCCAACCCTCAATCCCGCGCCATTTAGTGTGTAACGGTTGCTTGAAAAGATGGGCTTAAGAGCTCCTTGTATTTGAAATGTTTAACAAATAAAGAAACCAGGTAAGGGTCAAATTGGATTCCGGCATTCTTTTCAATCTCTTCCTGCACCTCCGGGGTGGGAAGGCCATTCCGATAGGGGCGATCCGATGTCATGGCATCGTAAGAATCCGCCAGGGTAATGATGCGGGCGAGCAAGGGAATTGCTTCGCCTGAAAGTCCATCCGGGTAACCCCTTCCGTCCCAACGTTCGTGGTGGTGGCGAATTGCCGAAGTAACAGTATGGGAAAAAGCCAGGGGCTCGATCAAGCGCACGCCTTTGACTGGATGGTGGCGAATGTCCAGACTTTCATTTTGACTGAGGTCAACTTTCTCCAAGAGGCGATTGCTTAGGCCAATTTTGCCTATGTCATGGAGAAGGGTGGCGATTTGCAGATCCTCTTTTTCTTTGGAGGTAAGGTTCAAGTCCTGAGCGATGAAATCGGCATAGAAAGAGACCCGTTCAGAATGGCCGCTGGTGTAAGGTTCTTTACTTTCCAGAATGTAAATGAGAACCTTTAGGAAATCCAAATAGTTTACCGATACTTTCTGCGTCCGAAAACTTTCCAATTGCTGGAATGATTCCCTTAATTCTTGCTGAATCTCGTTTACTCCGGCGACTAAGCCCACGCTTTCCCCTAAGTTGCCCAGAGCTTGATTCTGTCCATCTTCCAACAGGCTTAAATCTTTGATTTTTTTGATAAGATTTTTAATTTTTAGATTTAATTTCCGCCGCTCAACGGATTTACTCACTATGGAGATAATTTCAGCAGTATTAAATGGTTTGGAGATAAAATCTACAGCCCCGTAACGGATGGCTTCAATGGCATTTGTTAGAGTCCCATATCCTGTAATGATTACGACCTCAATATCGTTTTTAATTTTCTTGATCTCCCGCAAAACATCGATTCCGGGGATTCCGGGCATCTTTAAGTCGAGGGTAACCAGATCAATTTTTTCGGAATTAATATATTTTAAAGCTTCCTGACCGTTGGCCGCTGTATGGATCCGATAGAGTGGCTTAAGGATCATTCTTAACGATTCTCGCGGGCCGATTTCATCATCTACAACAAGTATGGATCCCTGAAAGGCCATTCTAAACTCCCCAACTGAGATTTTATTTTTTACGTCAGTACCTTAGACAATTTATGAATTCAGCAAATTTTATGCCCCACAAAATCATCGGCCTAATGATTCAAAAACTATATGATTTTAATAAATAACTTAAATGGGAAGAAAGAGATGAAGAAAAATAATTACATCGTTTTTGTACAAAAGCAGGAAGATAACCGTCCAATTTTGTAACAGCCTGGGATGTCTTTTTTCGTTGTATCAGCCGTAAATAAATCATAAAGGTGAGGATAACCAATCCAGTTCCGTTTTGAGAATTTAGGCGCTATCCAAACAAAAAAGTTTGTAACACGTTAGCCCTTTGAAAAAAGGTGGGGCGTAAGGTTAGGGGGAATCTATGGCCCGGGGGCCTGGTCCCGCTATGGCGGGATTGGAATCATAAGGCGCTGGTTTCTTCGCGGGTGGGGCGGGGAAAACGCCCCCCGCCTCCTCCGGCGGAAACGAG